>WQTJ01000049.1 GCA_009786345.1 Dehalococcoidia bacterium
GGCGGCGTTGCAGGGAACTCCTTATGATACAGGCCTTAATTTGGCCAAATTAAATGAAATTAATGATTATTTCCTGAACTTGAGCAATAAGTACCGGATGCTGTTTACCGCAGAGGCTACACGTCCCAATGCTTCTGTACTGCTACATCAAATCCCAGGTGGTATGATTTCCAACTTGGTGAGCCAGTTGCGCGACCAAAAAGCCCTGGATCGCTTGCAGGATGTGTATGCTGAAATTCCGCGTGTGCGTGCTGATTTGGGTTATCCCCCGTTAGTGACACCGACCAGCCAAGTTGTTGGCACTCAAGCTGTGCTTAATGTACTTAGTGGCGAGCGTTACAAGCAGGTGACGCGCGAAACGAAGAATTATTTACTTGGGCTTTACGGTGCTGCAGTTGGCCAAGTCAATGAAGACGTGCGCCGTGCTGTAATTGGAGATGAGAAACCTATTACTGTACGTCCTGCTGACCTATTGCCAGCTGAACTGAATAAGGCCAAAGAAGAAACGCAAAAGCTGGGTATTGCTAAGAGCGATGAAGATGTGATGACTTATGCTTTATATCCTGAGATTGCTGTTAAGTTTATGCGCGGCGAGATGAAGGAAGAAACTATTGCATCTTCTCAGACTGCTGCGGCAACTCCTGTCGCAACGCAACCTGCTTCAGTCCCAACGGCGTTTAGTGTTGATGTGGATGGAGAAGTGTTTAATGTTAAAGTATCACCGATTTCCGGCATTGTGACAGATGTAGCTTCTGCTAAGCAGAAAGCAAGCGCTGAGCAGAAAGGCGCTGTGTTGGCCCCAATGAATGGCATGATCTTGACTGTTCGTGTTAAGACTGGTGACAAGGTTGCGCAAGGCGATGTGGTGGCAACTATTGAGGCTATGAAAATGGCATCGGATATTTGTACTCAGCATGGCGGCATAGTGAAAGAAGTATTTGTTCATGATGGGGAACTGGTTGGTGCCAAAGAAGTTATCATGATTGTGGACGCCGATGATAAGTAAAATTCTGGTTGCAAACCGCGGCGAAATTGCAATACGTATTATGCGTGCCTGCCGCGAACTTGGCATAAAATCGGTTGCAGTGTACTCGGAAGCTGATAAAAATGCCCTGTTCGCTAAGTATGCCGATGAAGCTTATTTTATTGGTTCGGCTAAGGCATCAGAAAGCTACCTTAACATAAATAAAATTATAGAAGCGGCACTGGCTTCTGGTGCTCAGGCCATCCATCCTGGATATGGATTTCTTTCAGAGAATGCTAGCTTTAGTTCTGCCTGCGAAGAATCTGGTATTAAATTCATTGGTCCTTCCACTAAAGTGTTGGAATTGATGGGTAATAAGATTGCTGCTCGTCAAGAGATGCAAAAAGCTGGTATTCCCGTGATATTGGGTAGTAATGAAGTTGTAAATGACTTGTCGCAGGCCAAGAAAATTGCATCTAAGGTGGGGTATCCGGTAATTATCAAGCCATGTGGTGGTGGTGGTGGCATTGGCATGAAAGTTGCCAATTGCGAAGCTGAACTTGAAGAGGCTATTACTGGTTCTCAGAATATGGCGGACAAAGCTTTTGGGGTGCCGGATGTGTATATTGAGCGTTTCATTAAAGACCCGCGCCATATTGAATTTCAGATTATGGGTGATAGCCACGGCAATGTGGTTTATTTGGGTGAGCGTGAATGTTCCATCCAGCGTCGTTACCAGAAGCTAATTGAAGAATGCCCATCTGTTGCGCTTACTCCTGAGTTGCGGCGTAAAATGGGTGAGGTGGCGGTTAAAGTCGGTAAATGGGTGAATTATGAAAATGCCGGTACGGTGGAATTTATATTCTCCAACGGAGAATTCTATTTCATGGAGGCCAATACACGTGTACAGGTTGAACATCCTGCTACTGAGACAGTCACAGGTATTGATATCGTAAAAGAACAGATTAATGTGGCTCAAGGTGCACCACTTTCATTTAAACAAGAAGACATAAGACTTAATGGATGGGCTATTGAATGCCGTATCAATGCTGAAGATCCTTTGGCAGATTTTGCCCCTTCAACCGGTAAGTTGCGCGGCTATCGCTCGCCTGGTGGCATCGGAGTGCGTGTGGATTCAGGTGTTCATACAGGTTATACCATTCCTTATATGTATGACCCCATGATTTCCAAACTTATTGTATGGGGAAGGGATCGCCAAGAGACCATTGAACGCATGAAGCGTGCCCTTTACGAATATGTTATTGTAGGGGTAAAAACCAACATCCCATTCCATCAGGCGGTTATGTCCAACCCTCGTTTTGTGTCTGGCAATTTCAGTACGCACTTTATTGAGGATGAAACGATATTGATTGACGATATGAAAAATATCATAGAAAATGAGCAGTCGCTTGGCTCTAAATTTTTTGAGGCTTTTGATGATACTAAGCGTGTTGCTGCTATAGCTGCTGCGACAGCAGTAGTACAAGCTTGGAAGCAGGCGACTTAGACGGAAAGGAAATATCTCTCGGATTTGTGCCGTTGGTGTTAAGTTTGCGACAGACAAAGAGTAAACGTACGCATTAATATGGTCTTAATGGCATGCATATTTCGCTGGTTTTAAGTTAGACAATAAGTTTTCTTAACTTATTTCTTCCAATTAACAAATTTTAAGCCATTTATCCGTTCAAAATCACGAGTGTTATCTGTAACAAGGGTATAATCATTCACAATACAATATGCAGCTATAAAAATATCTGCATCACAGATAGCTTTGCCATGTTCTTCTAAATTAGCTTTAATTTTTGCTGCCATTAATAAATCACTCTCATCCATGCTGGTTTTAGCAAAAGAGCTTTGATATAGGCTTTCAAAACAGTGTAATTGAGCGACAGCCTTTTTTCTTAGCAAGTACCATGTAATTTCATAATAACTCATTGGAGGGATTATATAATCATTCCCTTGCCCAATTTCGTCGACGAATCGTTTTGCTATGTCAGGGTTCTGCTTTGTTCTCAATAAAAAGGAAAGTATGTTAGTATCGAGTGCGTAAATCATAACGCAACTTTCCTTGCAAAATTAGTTTGCGAACGTATATTGGCAAGCTCATCCCAATCCATGTCGGTTAATATGTTATCTGTGTTTTTTATTGCTGTAACATCATCTAAGAATTTATTAACCGAAGCGACTTTTTGATAAGAAGAGTTTCGATGATTAGACTTTTCAATTTTGTTAAATTCTTTTTCAGTTAGTATCACAAGGTTTTCATTTTTGGGCCTTGAAATTAGGACTTTTTCTCCTCCAACAACAATTTCGGCGATGCGTTTGAAATTTTGTGTTAAGTCTGCAGTCTTTATAGCAATCATGGTGATGTACCTCCTTGTAAATTAATAATTTATATACAATTTAATATAAAAATTCATATATGTCAATTAGTAAATGTAGATAATGTGAAAATATGTGCAATACCAGATGCTTTTTGATTATGATATGGACGGAGTTTGCGTAGTTATGGGATTGCATGCTTCCAACTTATTTTTAAAATGATATAATTATTTGTGATGGATAAACGTAAGCGTAATATACGTTTGGGTATGGCGCAACTGGATGTTACTGTCGGTGACTTCGCTGGCAATTTAGACAAGATGTTGCGCATACTGGATGAGGCTCGTTGTCAGCATGTAGACTTGGTTGTTTTCCCAGAGTTGGCTATTTGTGGCTATCCTCCGGAAGATTTGTTGTTAAAACCACAGTTTATAGAACGAAACATACGATATCTGGATAAGTTGGTGCAAGCGTCCAATGGGTTGAGTGTGGTTGTGGGATATGTTGAATCCAACAGCTGCCTGTATAATGCCGCTGCTGTCATAAATGATGGGCGGCATATAGGTACCTACCGCAAGATATTCCTGTCTAATTACGGTGTATTTGACGAAGGCCGCTATTTTAAACAGGGCACTGAATGTCACGTGTATGTGATTGGTGGAGTTG
>WQTJ01000050.1 GCA_009786345.1 Dehalococcoidia bacterium
GAAGTGATTTAATAAGGTTGGAACACCAAAAATCACAAAGGAGGTCGCCTCTTGTGGAAGCAACTATAGCACGGATTGTCGGGGAATTCACTAAGAAGCTTATTAAAACCTTGGTAGCAGTATACTGCACCCCATTAAGACAATGGTCTAGCTAAGCGAGTAAAATGGCTCTGGAAGGACAGCGCCATGAAACGAAGAAAATGGGATCCCAAGACCGAGAAGAAATCCATGAAGTGTTTACCCAAGTCCCTGTGGCAGACAATGGCGAAGGCCCGTAAGGTCCCTTGCAGAAATACCATCGGGCTGCCAGCATCGGAGGCCATCGGTACTCTTCCTGTCACTGGTAAGGTTACGGGCTTACAAGTAATCTTGAAGGCATATGCTGGATAACATTGCTTTGGGCTGCTATATGATTTTGTAGCAAAATCCTACAACAACTTGACACCGTCTCGTGTCAATAGGTGATTCGCTTGGGCGGATGGTTGTGTTATCATATTGCCGATGGAAATAAATATTCTTTTTGATGGTGGCTTTGAATCTGTATTGGATGAGGCGTGGTTGCGCGCAGTGGCTGATGTCGCGCTACGTGCGGAAGAGCAGATCAACGCTGAAATGGGAATTCTTGTTACAGGACAGGAGCAAATTCGCTGTTTGCATAAGCAATATATGAACGATGATACGCCAACAGATGTATTATCTTTTGCTATGCGAGAGAAAGTCAATGGAGCTCCGGAATTTATCTTCCCTACTGATGAAGTAGAGCATTTGGGAGAGGTGATAATCTCTTATCCGCAAGCCGAGATTCAATCTGCAGACCATGGGCATTCTGTGCTCCGTGAAGTGGCTGTACTATTGGTACACGGCGTGTTGCATTTGCTGGGTTATGACCATGACGAACCGCTACGCCAGCAGAATATGCAGTTGCGTGAACAGGTGATATTGAAACTAGTAGCGGAGAAACTGCTTTGAAAGTTTTAGGAATCTCCGGAAGCCCGCGCCATGGCAGTAATACTGAAATATTGCTTGAACAAGTGCTGAAAGGTGCAGAAAGTCAGGGTGCTACTACCGGCATATTGCGTGCGTGTAATCTAAATATCATGCCATGCTCACATTGTGATGATTGCTTGCATAGCGGCAGATGCTCCTTTCTTGATGATATGCAGGATGTGTTTACGGAAATTGAGCAGGCTGACTGTATCGTGCTGGCGGCACCACTTCAATTTATGGGAGTGCCTGCACAAATGAAAGTACTAATAGATCGAGCGCAACCTAAGTGGTGTACGAAATATATATTGAAGCAGCGGCCGCTTGGTGATGAACACAAGCGGCATGGTTTGTTTGTATCCGTTGGAGGACGTACGGGAGAGCATTTATTTGAAGCTGCAGAGACAACTGTTAAAGCTTTCTTTGTCAGCCTTGATATTAAATATGTCGGCAAGGTGGTATTTGCTGGTATAGAGCGGCGCGCTCAAATGCAAGATAACAAACTTGCTTTGCAAGAAGCCTTTGATGCGGGGCATAAGCTGGCACGTAGCTCATTAGCGGCTTCGTTGGCTATATGACTTTACCTGCTTTGCGTGCCCTCGCGTCTAGGCTGATACCTATAATCAGCCCCAAGACCACTCCCATGGGTATGCCAAGAACAGGGTTTTTGAAAGCCGCTCCCAGCGCAACACCAAAACCTGCGCCGATGGCCATAAATATAGCGGTATTCTGACCGTCGCTTATGAATCCGTGAATCTTTTTAAAGTGGGAAAGTATGGATTCTATGTTGCCCAAGAAATTACGTTTCTGCTCTTTAGATATTTGAGCGGCATTAGCAACAAGGTCTTTTTGCATATTATCCATGCGCGATTGGCATTCACGGCATTGCTGGCAACTGGGGGCAAATTCATCTACGCGCCGTGCAATTTTAAGGAAACGTTCCAAGTAAAAGTCACGCGCATCTGCTCCTAGTTGTATCTTGAGTGTTTCTACACTGGTTTCCAAATTATGATACCATTCAGTCGGCTCTGACATTTTGTAGCTCCTGAATTGATGGATATCATTGGGCTTTAAAGTGGTGGTTGGTACTGTTGCCACCCTGTAGCTTGCTCATAGGCATGCGCTATGCGCAAAAGTTTTTCCTCGGCAAATGGTTTGGCGATAATTTGGAGCCCAACAGGCAAACCATCTACAAAGCCGGCTGGGATGGAAATTGCTGGTATGCCTGCGATGTTGACTGGTATAGTGCATACGTCATAAAAGTATGAAGCCATTAAATCGTCAGTTTTTTCACCTAGCTTAAACGGCAAGTTAAATGAGGTTGGTGTGATTAGCGCATCATATTTCTCAAAAGCACTTTCAAATTCTTGTCTAATGAGCGTACGCACTTTCTGTGCTTTTAGGTAATATGTATCGTAACATCCTGCACTTAGGACATAAGTCCCCAACATAATGCGCCGTTTAACTTCTGTCCCGAAGCCGAACTGCCGTGTTTTTTCCAGAGCTTCCCACATGCTGTTGGCTGCCTGATAAGAGAATCCGTATCTTATTCCATCGTAGCGCGCCAAATTGGCGGATGCTTCGGCTGTAGAGATGACATAATATACCGCCGGGGCATATGGTGAACTTGGAAGGCTGACATTCCAATCAACGTGTGCTCCTAATTCTTCCAATGCTACTATGGCAGTCTTGATAGTGGATGCAACTTCCGGTTGTATGCCATCTGCGAAATATTCACGTGGGATACCCAGTCGCATCCCCTTGATGTTTTTACCTAACGCCTTGGTATAATCTGTCACTTCGTATGAGACAGAAGTGGAATCTCTGTCGTCATACCCTGAGATGGCGTTCATTACGATTGCAGCATCTTCTACATCACGCGTCATTGGCCCAATCTGGTCAAGTGATGAAGCAAGTGCGATTAGCCCATAGCGGCTGACACGTCCGTAAGTTGGTTTTAAGCCGGTGATAGAGCAGTAGCTTGCTGGTTGGCGTATACTGCCGCCAGTGTCGGAGCCCAAGGCATAGAAACCTTCGCTTGCTGCTACTGCTGCTGCTGCGCCGCCTGAGGAGCCGCCTGGTATACGCATCAAATCCCATGGGTTATGTGTTGCGAAAAAGGCGGAGTTTTCAGTGGATGATCCCATGGCGCATTCGTCCATATTGGCTTTGCCAATGAGTACCATTCCCTCGGCGTAAAGTTTTTCAATGACGGTGGCGTTATAAGGAGACACGAAATTTTCCAACATTTTTGAAGAACAGGTAGTACGTATGCCTTTGGTGCACAAGAGGTCTTTCATTACGGCTGGTATACCTGTAAGTGGCCGGCAGTCGCCGTCAGCAATGCGCTTATCGGCTTGCATTGCTTGTTGCAAGGCTAATTCTTCAGTCACGGTCACGAATGCGCGTATCTTTGGGTCAACTGCATGTATGCGCGCAATTACAGCTTTGGTTAGCTCTACAGACGAAACCTGTTTCGATTTAAGCAGTTTATGTACTTCGTGGATGGTTAGTTGTTCTAAATGTGTCAAAGCTCTCTCCTTTCTATTCCAACACCGCATGGATGCGGAAAAACTCGCCATTCCTAAGTGGGGCATTAGCAAGCACTTCGGAAGGCGGCATGGAGGGAGCTATGATGTCAGCTCTCATCACGTTAAATAGCGAGTTTGGTTGAGCTGTAGGTGATATACCAGTGGTATCCACTTGATTTAGGATTTCAAAACCTTCCAGTATGTCGGAAAGCTGTCTGCTAAAAACGGAAACGTCTTCTTCGGTCATACCCAACTTGTTTAATGCTGCGAGACGCAGTACTTCTTCACGGTCTAGTTTCATAGTTTACCTACTCCAATCATAGGTCATTATAACGCGAATAGTCATAGCGGGGCAAGGATTTAACGTGTTAAAGCAGTTGTTTTTTAATGTAGCGGGTTCAATGGAATGTGATGGTGCTGGTTTAAACTTTCACCAATAGTTTAAACCAGCACCATCACATTTTTAAGAGCTTGTTAAAAAGATTTATTTAGTTTTAGAGTCATCTGCGCGCTGCAGGATTACAATAGCTGAGTACCCTGGCCACAATTCCCCTGCGGAGACAGTTAAAGGTTTTTCA
>WQTJ01000051.1 GCA_009786345.1 Dehalococcoidia bacterium
AGGTGATTTGTGTAAAACTTCTGTCGCGCACCCGCATAGCGGGTGGTTTATTGTTTCGCTCGTGCTACTCGCTCAACTGGCTAAAGCCTTAAATAAAAACCCGCTAGCAAGATTATTCCTAGCGGGTTTTCAACCGTTATTATTAACTTTTGTCTGGTTACTTTAGTATCGGTTAGCTTGCATACGATATCTTATGAATAAAAACACAGCTACGCTAATAACTATTAAAGCAAGCGCGATACCAAGGATTAACCACAGCATCGGGAAAGCTTTATCAATTGTTAGTGTTCCAGAAACATAATTAAAAGTGTAGTTGTCAGATGTCCCGCCTGTTACGATGATGGGATAAGTCCCAACAGGAGATTCTTTGGTTGCTGTAGTGTAAATGGAGGGCTTGGAGGCTAATACGCTTTCATCTTCGCCGTTTAAAAATCCGCTGTACTGAAGGGTAAATTCAGGGTTGTCTTTATTTACGGTTTTGGACTTATCGTCTGCTGTGACAGTAAGATTTGCCTTATTTATAGTTAATTTTCCTGGAACATAATTAAAGGTGTAGTTGTCAGCTGTACCGCCTGATACGATGATTAAGTAAGAGCCGACATTAGAGCTTTTAGCTGCTTCAGTGGCAATAGATGGCTTAGTGGTTAATACATTTTCATTTTCGCTGTTTACGAAACCACTATATTGAAAGGTCAGTGAGGGGTTATCTTCATTGTAGATTTTAGATTTGTCATCTGCTGTGACTATGATATTAACTTTGTTAACAGTTAATGTGCCTGAGACAAATGTAATATTGTAATTGTCAAAAGTGCCACCTGATACTGTGATTTGATATGTACCTACATCGGAATTTTGGGTGGCTGTGGTGGTAATAGATGGAGGATTCGAGAAACTTGTGGCTGTATCGCCGCTGACCAAGCCAGTGTATGAGATGGACAGGTTGGGATTTTTATCACCGTAATTCTTAGATTTATTATCTGCCGTAGCAGTAAGGTTGGCTTTGTTGACTGTTACTTTTGCTGTCCCAGAAACTGGTTTGTAAAGGTCAGAAGACGATGTTGCTGTGAAAGAATAAGTATAATCTGTGTTGTTGCTGTTGAAAACAGCAGGATATGTGGTTGAGCCGTTATCCCATGTGAATGTGCCTGAGATGGTGTCTCCAGTAATCGGATCAGCAACACTACCACTGCTTAGCGTGGAAGCATTGAGTGATTGCCCATAGGTAATCGCCGTGACTGTGGGAGAGGATTTCAACGTTGGAGTTCTTCTTGTTACAGTCACGCTTGACTTGGATGCGTCTTGTGCTGTTGTACTGCCGTCTGTTTTGAAAACTTTTAGTTCAGGATAGTAACAGTAGTTTGTATCGGCGGCTCTCTTTTCAAATGCTGCGCCAAGAGTTGTTGCGAATCCTGCGGATGTCATATCAGCAACAGTTTTGTTTGTTGTTGTGTCTGGCGCGTTGCCTTGTGTGACGTTTGTTCCTATACCATTTCCGGAATAACTCTCGTTGTTGTAGTGACAGTTCGTAGATGTGCCATAGTAGTTATATCCAATTACGCCGCCAATTCCTCTTGCCCCGCTGACACTGCCAGCGCTGTAGCAGTTTCTGACTGTCCCCATATAGTTAGCACCGACCACACCGCCGATATATTCGGCACCGCTTATAGCTCCAGTGTTATAGCAGTTTGTGACAAGGCTAGCAGTGTAGTCATAGATACTACGGCCAACTACGCCGCCGACCTCACCAGTGCCTCTGACTGCGCCGGTGTTATAGCAATTTTCAACTGTGCCGTAATTTGCTCCAACTACACCACCGGTATAGAGGTTGCTACCATTGATTATGCCGGTGTTATAACAGTTTTTAACTGTGCCGTAATTTGCCCCAACTACTCCACCGACATTGTCGATTCCGTTGACTCCGCTTATTGTACTACTCGTATAGCAGTTTTCAACGGTGCCGTAGAGGTTGTACCCAACCACACCGCCAACGGACTTATTACCGTATATTGTGCAACTGACAATCCCGAGATTTTTAACTACGCCGTCCATACAACCGAACAGTCCGACATAATCAGTAGTAGATGCGCTTATCGAAAGATTTCTGATGATACGCCCATTGCCATCAAATGTACCGCTGAATGGGTTTGTTATGTTATTGCCAATAGGAACCCATGCATATGAAGACAGATTAATATCTGCTGCAAGCCTAAAGTAGCGACCTGCATAATTCGTTCCACTGTTTACGTTTGTTACAAGTGTTGCCAAATCTGCTGCGTCAGAAATAATATAGGGGTTTGCCGCTGTTGTTCCGCTGCCTGTCCAAACGCCACTGGCAGCATTCACAGGGCGGCCACCAGCTAGAATACCGGCAAATGCTAAGCTAACTGTAAGCAACAAAGGAATCAAGATGGAGATAATACGATTTTTAGTTAAAAGTTGTGTATTCATAGTTAGTACACCTCCTAATCCCAGTATACTATAGTGGCGATATTATGGGAAATCTGACGTTTGACGTTGAATGTGTGTGAGGTTTTATATAGTTTGCGATAATTTATGAGGATGATGAATGGGGTGGGTGGAGGGATTCGAACCCTCGATCTTCAGGGCCACAACCTGACGCCTTAGGCCTCTGGGCTACACCCACCATGCAAAGAAGCAAAAGCCATTATAGCCAAAACACTGCCAACCTGCAATTTACGCAGGGGAGGCTGCTCAAAAATAACACATACTAATATTCTGTGTTATAGTTATACGACATGGTTCTGAAGAGGTTTTACGTGCCATCACAAAAACTCTCAAGCTATAAAGTTAGCTTTGATATTGTTGGCATGAGTTGTGCCGGTTGTGCTGGCGGGCTTGAGAAGTTACTTTCGCATATGTCTGGAATGGTGCAGGCGCGTGTTAATTTTGCTACTTCGAAAGCCACACTGGAATATGATTCCGATCGTGTTACTATTCCTCTGATTGCTAAAGTAGTTAAAGAGAGAGGGTTTTCAATTGTTACCCGTAAAGTCGTCTTTTCTGTAGAGGGCTTACGCTGTGCTTCTTGTGTGGCAAACCTTGAAAAAGTTGTCATTGGACTTCAAGGGGTGGTGGCTGCTACTGCCAACTTGGCTTCATCCAGCGTAAGTGTGGAACATGTCGGCGATTTAAATTTACTTGTCCTGCGCAAGGCTGTTTCTGACGCCGGATATAAGCTGAAAGAAAAACCTGCTACGTTTGAGGAATCTGTTCTGCCTGCAAAACGTGAAATAAACGCTCTGCGCAATCGTTTTATAACGGCCATTGTTTTTGGTGTTACTATCTTAGTATTAGGGTTTATTCCTAATTTCAGTGGCAAAGAGTATTTGCTTTGGGCATTTGCTACGCCTGTGCAATTCTGGGCAGGTGCAAGCTTTTACCGTGGTGCTTGGAATGCCTTGCGACATCTTCGTGCTGATATGAGTACTCTTATAGCTGTCGGAAGTTCTTCTGCCTATATTTACAGTGTAATAGCTGTTTTGTTCCCGCAGTTTTTTGTTTCCGGCATGATGGAAGCACATCTGTATTTTGACACATCTGCGCTAATTATTGCCTTCATATTATTCGGCCGCTTTTTGGAATCTCGTGCTTGTGGGCAGACCTCTGTTGCCATAAAAAAACTTATTGGCCTTAGACCTCAAACGGCCAATGTAATGCGTTTTGGTAAAGAAATTAGTGTTGCAGTAGATGATGTGCTGGTAGGCGACATTATCCTAGTGCGTCCAGGAGAGCGTATTCCTGTTGATGGCGTTATAAGGCGAGGATCTTCTTCCATAGATGAGTCTATGATTAGCGGCGAGAGTTTACCGGTGGATAAAGGTGTTGGAGACGAAGTCATAGGTGCGACCATCAATACAACAGGGGCATTTCAATTTGAGGCTACGCGTGTGGGCGGTGATACTACGCTGTCGCATATTGTGCGGCAGGTCGAGGAAGCGCAGGGCAGCAAAGCACCCATCCAACGTTTGGCTGATGTGATTGCCGGCTACTTCGTTCCGGCGGTTATCGGTGTGGCTATCCTTACCTTTGCTGTGTGGTTCTTTTTCGGCCCTGAACCGCGTCTAAATTTTGCATTGCTAAACTTTGTTGCGGTATTAATAGTTTCTTGTCCATGTGCTTTGGGGTTAGCTA
>WQTJ01000052.1 GCA_009786345.1 Dehalococcoidia bacterium
AGCAATAGCTGAAAAAGAATATCCAGCACCCCGGGCAAGTATTTGTTCGGGGGTATTTCTATTTTAGGAGAGGAATTATTCATGCAAAAACTGAAACGCAATATCAATATCGGGTTTAGAGTCAACCCGGAAGAACAAACTCTAATCCGCAACCGTATGAGCCAAAGCGGCTTCCGCAATATGAGAGCCTATCTGCTCAAAATGGCTGTATGCGGATACGTCATCAATATCGACTTATCCGACGTGAGGGAATGCTCGCGTTTGCTACGTTTTATAAGCAACAACACAAACCAAATCGCTAGGAAGGCCAACGAAAATGGTGGCATATACTCCGCCGACATAGCGGATATTCAATCCAAACTGAGCGAAGTATGCCGTCAGCAGAATCAAATCATACTTGGTATTACCAAGGTGCTGAAGGAGGTCTGATGGCGACCACTTGGCTCAAAGCTTTACATACCGGCACTAATTCCATTGACTATGTGCTAAACGCAACAAAGACGGATAGCGGTCATCTTATCGACAGTTACGAGTGTAATCCTCTCACGGCGCAAGCTGAATTCCTGTTATCTAAACAGCTCTACAGCCAAGTAAGCGGCAGAGACCGGGGGAAACACAGTGTAACGGCTTATCATATGCGTATGAGCTTTAAGCACGGAGAGGTAACGGCAAAAGAAGCATTACATCTCGGTATGGAACTGGCTAAGCGCTGGACCAAGGGGAAGCATCAGTTTATCGCGGCATCCCATATCAACACCAAGAACCCGCATACACATATCATCTTTAATTCGGTCAATTTGGATTGCGAGCGTAAGTTCAATGACTTCAAACGCTCTGCTATAGCGTTGAGAAGAGTAAGTGACAGAATCTGCCTTGAACACGGCTTGTCAGTTATTGAGAAACCGGCCTTATCCCAGGGTTACAATCGTGATGAATATCTGGGGGAAAAGAAGCCTTTAACTGTAAGAGAACAGCTCAAACAGCTCATTGATAAGTCCATTACTACCTGCAATGATTTCAAAGGTTTTATCGCCAACTTGGAGGCTTGCGCTGTTGAGATAAAGCATGGTAAGCAATTAGCTTTTAAGATACCCGCAAGTAAGAAGTTCTGCCGCATGGATACGCTCGGAGAGAATTACTCCATAGACAGTATCAACAAAAGGATTTCAAACAAGCATAACCTGCTTCTCGATATCCAAACCCGGATACAGAAGCGTTACAAAGACAATCCGGAATCTGACCTGAAAGACATCTCCAAAACACTGCTGTTCCTGAAAGATAGAAACGTCACAACATACGAGCTGCTCACTGAAAAAGTAAACGTTGCCGTTGATACTTTCGGGAACCACAATGGCAGACGCAAAGTCATAGAAGGCAGAATGGCGGAGCTGGATTCCCTGCTGAAACATATCGCCGCATACGCTAAAACCGTAGATATTTTCAGGACATACAAAGAGGGAGGTTTTAGCAACAGGTTCTACTCAGTTCATAAAGCGGAAATAAATGCTCATCGCGAGGCCAAGAAAGCCTTCCTTGCTCTCGGATTGGAAAGACTTCCGTCGGCGGATTCACTGAGAAAAGAGTACATTTCACTTGATGCCGAGAGGAAAACTTTAAGCCGTGGGTATAAGCCGGAACGCGATGAAATGATAGCGTTTCTCAGAGCCAAAGATATCACAGACAACTTCCTTTTTGAGCCGGAGCGACGGATTGGAAAAACTCACGAAAGAGAGGAGCTCTAACCGGCTCTATTTCATGAGTTTTCTATCGGGGGCTTGGGGGCGATTCGCCACCAACAAGCTGGGATGTGCGAGCACATCCCCCTGCTTGCCGATTTAGCGCGTGTATTACCCTTGTTTTGAAAACTCTATCTCTTTGGTTTTAACGGCTTTAGATCTAAACCATAAGAAAGGATTCAAAGACCGAGTAACTACTTGTAGCAGCCTTTTTTGTTCGCTTTTTTTATCTACTGCCCACACTTTATAGCTTATTAAAGTATGAGCAGAATACACGCATTTTATTCTAATTGTATTTTGTAGCAAGAGCGTGATGAATTTAATCGCATCATAAACAAAATCATATTCGTTTCTATAACAAGCTGCCCAAAATTCATTGTCTGCTTCGGAATACATAACCCTTATACTGTCTTTTTTAATTTCAATATCTAATTTGTTAATAGGATCAATAGTAAGAAGTAATTTTGAATCAAACTTAATAAAGTCAGAAAAATCGACTTTTACTACACCACACAAACCTTCTATTAGAAGGCGCCCTATTTGGTTTGTTTTTTCTCCCATTACTTACCAAACCACCATTCCCAAGCTATTTGACCACCATTTACAAACAAACGTACAACAAAATGTATGGGTTTGTCATGGTGCGGCGCATGGACTTCAAATTGAACAAAGTTCAATATTTTCAGCCCAAAGTATAACTGCCCTGGGTTTGAAAAGAAATATAGTAAAGGCTTTATCAAGTTATTGATTGTCGTTAATATTTGCACTCCAAATACCAATCCAATTGTTACACCAAGCGCGACAAAAGCAGTAGTGAAGAATGTTAACTCACTTCCTGTTAAACTCATGGCTTTACCGATGTTATATCCTATTGCCCCAAATATTACTCCACTTGCTACCGAAATAATTGCTCTTGTAAACCAAAGCCCCGTTGCATCATTAAATATAACTGGGCTATTAGCACAATATACATACAGATTACCGCTTTGAATGATGGCTTCTAAAGAGACATAGCGAATTTTGTTGATGACTTGTTCTAATGCTTGCTGTTCATTCTCTGTTAGTTGCCCCAAGTTCCACCTAGTGGCATTCAATATTTTTAAATCGCTTGACCAACACGCATATGTATATATATCACTAGCAACTTTTGCAACGATAGCTTGTTTTTTTAATATATAAGCAATTTGTTGCTGGATTACATCGCTGGGCTTTCCTTCGGAATTGTCACCATAAACCATGTTGCGAGTGTTCCAGTGAGTATCTTCAGAAATGAAGCGCCCGATAACAGGAGCCATGTATCTAGCGCGAAGATAATAGTTGCCTGTTTCGGTGTCATAGTATTCTGAGCAGTAACGGAATGGGTTAAGGTCATTCGGATCAGGCGATTTCTCATTGCCGAAAGCGTCGTATGAATATGAGGCGACAATAGCCCCTAAAACATCAGTAAGCTGACTTATGTCTCCGTGGGCGTTGTATAAGTAATAGATTCTGCCGCTACTAGTCTCTGAAGCTAGCAAGTTCAAGCCTCGTATGTACTTGGCAATAACACTGCTGTTATCATCTAACTCAAGCGAGATATTGCTGCCATCCCATATAGCTTTGGTTGTAATACCATCAACTGTCTTGGCAATACGCAGCCCGTTTGACTTATAAGCGTATTCTGCTTCCACATCGCCAATATTGACAGCAATTAGCTGATTCAGCCCGTTGTAGGTGAATGTATCCAAACCGTGAGTGGTCAAGGCAAGGGATGAAGGTGTGTTGGAGGAAGATTGTAATGTTTGATAGTACTTGAGTATCTGGTTGCCATTATCATCGTAGGAATAGCGGGTGATAACAGATGAACCCTTGGTCTCTTTGATAAGGCGGTTATTCAAGTCATAGAGATAGCTCGTTACTATTGCACCGGAGGAGTTTTCGACAAGCATGCTGAGACGGTTATGAGCAAAATCGTAAGTGTAGCTGTAGCTCTCGGTTACAACGTTTGATACAGTTAAAACCTCACTGATTAACCTTCCGATTCCGTCGTAGGTATATGTGGTGACTTCTCCGCTATGGTCTGTTTTTGTTCTCTGGTTGCCATCTAAGTAGTAAGTATAGGAGTAACTGGAGATTACGATGTTTCCGGACTTGTTGACTACACTGGTTACCATGTTGGCTAGGTTGTAGGTGTAATGTTCTGAAGTGCCGTTGGCATAGACTAAGCTGGCTCTGTTGCCGTTGATATCGTAGGTGTAAGTAGCAACTAATACGCCGTTCTCACTTACTGTCTCCAGTCTGTTAAAATAGTCGTAGGTGTAAGTAGTGCTTAATTGGGTAACATTGCTTACCTTTAATGTGTAGCTAATTCTGTTGCCTGCAATATCGTAGGTGTAGGTCTTGGTGGTGCTGTCTGGCTCTGTGGCGCTTATCAGTCTGCCCAGCTCATCGTAGGTGTAAGCAGCGGCGAATTCTGAATTGTCTTCGCTCA
>WQTJ01000053.1 GCA_009786345.1 Dehalococcoidia bacterium
GACGACGAGCTGTGCAATATGCTCTCTAAATATGGTCCTATCTGGCTCAACACGCATTTCAACCATCCGTATGAAGTTACCCCGGAGGCAGCGCGTGCTTGCGATCGCTTGCTTAAAGCTGGCATACCGGTGAACAACCAGTCGGTGTTGCTCAAAGGCGTCAATGATTCAGTGGAAACGCAGGTGCAGTTATGTCATAGTCTGTTGCGCATCAAGGTGCGCCCGTATTATTTGTTCCAGTGTGATGATGTGGCTGGTACAGAGCATTTCTGGACGTCGGTGGAAACAGGCGTGAATATTATTCAAGGTATGCGTGGCTTTACTTCGGGTTTAGCCATTCCGACATATGTTATTGATCTGCCAAATGGTGGCGGCAAAATTCCTGTTGGCCCTGACTATATTCTGGAACGTACGCCGGAAGAACTAATTGTGCGCAACTACCAGGGTAAAATAATTCACTATTCCAACCCCGATAACGCTAATACCTATGCCGATCACATTGATGTGACGTGCGAGGATGCCATTTTGGCCTAGTTTATCAGACAGTGGTTTTCGATGAAAATAGGATTAAGTTATGATGTAAAACAGCAGGTGGCGCAGGCAGAAGAGCTGCCTGAAGATGCCTTTGAGGAATACGATTCTCCTGAAACAATAGAGGCGCTATCTGATGCTATTATATCTGCGGGGCACCAAGTTATAAATTTAGGTGGCGGTTGCGATTTTTTAAGCCGTGTGTTGCGTGAGAAACCTGATTTAGTATTCAATATTGCTGAGGGATTAGGCAATTATCGTAGCCGCGAAGCACAGGTGCCATCTGTGCTGGAGATTCTTGGCATCCCATACTCCGGATCTGATCCACTAACGCTGGCACTTTGTTTGGAAAAATCCCTTACCAAGCAATTGGTGGCGGCTGTTGGTGTAGCTACACCTGAATGGCATGTTATAAATACCATAGAGGAATTAGAAAACTGCGACTGGAGCAATTTCCCATTTCCGGTTTTTATCAAGCCAGTACATGAAGGCTCAAGCAAAGGTATTCGCAATGCTTCGCGTGTAGATGACGAAGCTACTCTCAAAGAGTTGGTGGAGTGTCAACTTCGCCTTTATGCTCAACCGGTAATGGTGGAGCAGTTTATTTCGGGTGATGAAGTAACAGTCGGATTGCTGGGGAATGGCGAACCAAGTGTTGTGGGTATTATGCGCGTTATGCCGCGTCATGCCGGTGCTGACTTTGTGTATTCGCTGGAAGTCAAGCGTAATTGGCAGGAAATGGTTCAATATGAGTGCCCTGCCAAATTAGATGTTAGCGTTATGCAAAGAATAGAAGCTTCATGCTTACTGGCATTTAAGACACTGGGGATACGCGATTTGGCTCGTATGGACTTCCGCGTTGCAAAAGATGGAACGCCATATTTTCTTGAGGTTAACCCGCTGCCTGGTCTTAATCCCAAAAGCGGTGATTTTATCATTATGTCTCAGGCTATGGGTTGGAGTTATGAGAAACTGATTATTACGATACTTAATGTAGCTATTGAGAGGTATAGTTTTGGCTCTTAAAGTGGCTTTGATCTACAACGACCCAATACCTGATCGCTATAGCCAAATGGGTGAGGCTGATGCAATCTCCGATGTGCTGGAAGAGGTAAAGGCCGTTTATGATGCATTACTGGTGATGGGACATAGCGTAGTAAAAGTACCCTTGGTACCTCCCATTAGTGATGTGCGTTCCACTTTAGCCGGATTGGATGCAGATATTTGCTTCAATTTATTTGAGGGCTTTGCCGGACAGCCGGAAACGGAAGCTATGGTGGCTGGCATGATGGCTGCTATTGGTAAACCTTTCACAGGTTCGGCGGCTCCTACTTTGGCATTAGCGTTAGATAAGGTGAAGACTAAGGAATTACTGGTGGCTGCTGGCGTGAATACGCCGCGCTATCAGGTGATGTATCAGCATACGGTGGACAGTTTTAATTTGACATTTCCGGCTATTGTTAAGCCGGCTGCGGAAGATGCAAGCCACGGCATGAATCAGGACAGTGTAGTGTATGGCATGGTTGCTCTTGGGCAACAGGTGGAGAAGGTGTGCTCTAACTATGGCGGAAAGGCACTAGTGGAGGAATTTCTTAACGGGCGTGAATTGAGCGCGACAATTATGGGCATTCGCAAACCAGTTGTATTATCAATTTCTGAAATAGTGTTTTCTTTGCCTGAAGGACTGCCTAATATGCTGACTTTCGGGGCTAAATGGTTTACTGATGATGTTTACTTTCATCATACAGACCCTGTGTGTCCAGCTCAAATAGATGATGCGCTGTGGGCTCATATTTCTGAGGTTTCAATGGAGGTTTATCGCCTATTGGATTGCCGGGGTTATGCACGCGTAGATATGCGTCTTGATGCTGATGGGCATGCCAGTGTGCTGGAAGTAAATCCAAACCCTGATATTTCCCTTACTTCCGGGGCGGTGCGTCAAGCATCTGCTATTGGTCTTACGTATCCACAGTTTGTGGATCGTATCGTGCAGTTGGCTTTTGGTAAGGAATAATATGGAATTCCAGCTGCGACCAATGGACTCTCGTGACAAGCCGCAACTCATGGAGTTGCTGTGGAATACTTCTGAGTTTACGCCAGCGGAAATACCAGTGGCAGAAGAAGTAATAGATGCATATTTGGATTGTCCATGTCAGTATTACACTATCACCGCAGCTGTAATCAAAACAAATGTTGTCGGCTATGTGTGTTTTGGACAAACTCCTCTTACACTAGCTACATGGGATATTTATTGGATGGCAGTGGCCAATAATAAGCGTGGATTAGGTATTGGAAGTACATTACTTAAAAGTGCCGAAGAAGCGATCAGCCAAGCTGGAGGGAAGCTGGCATTGATTGAAACCTCCAGCAATTCTAACTATCTTAATACACGGCGGTTTTATCGCAAGAATGGATATAAGCGTATTTCACGCATTGTGGATTTTTATGCGCCTGGTGACCATCTAATCATTTTTGAAAAGCGGTTCTAACGGGTTTCTAATCAGCATGTTTTATGCTGCCAGTTTGTTTTATAATATCTCGCAAATGGAACTTGATCGTTTTGAAAATTTGGTGGTAGCTGCTGTGGCTTCATTGCCGCAGGAGTTCCAAGAACTGCTGGAAAATGTTGATGTGGTGGTACAAGATACTCTTAGCCCTGTACAGGCTCGCCGGGCTGCTAGATATGGCACGGTATTGGGTTTATATGAAGGTGTGCCGCGCACAGTGCGTGGCGGTGGTTATAACCTGGTAGCTCCGGATAAAATTACCATTTTTAAAGAGCCGCTGGAGGCAATTTTTACATCTGAGCTTGAGTTGGAAGCTAAGATTCGCGAAGTGGTGTTGCATGAAATAGCACATCATTTTGGCTTGGGGGATGAGCGGTTGTCAGAAATTGAAGCAGAAAAACGCCTTAAGCACGGGAGACAGTAAAATGGGTATGGAACAATACTATCGCAAGGTACAAGATAAGGTGATGGTGCAACGCGATGTTATCAATGCGCTACTGAAGGATCCGCGTATTATAGGCGACTATTACGAGGCTATTGTGCGCGATTCTGTGCGCGAGTCAGTACCTTCGTCCTTTGCGGTGGGACGCGGAGTTGTGCTGGCGGATGACGGACGTGCCAGCAAGGAATGTGACATTATTATTTACAACACTGTGGAATATGGCCCCCTTTTCAGCTCAGGTGATATTGTGGTAGTTAGTCCTGAGTCTGTGCGATGTGTTATTCAGGTTAAGGGGACTGTGAATCAGGATAATTTGAATGATGCCATACAGAGTTTGGTATCGGTGGATCAATTGCGCTCAGGCATTTGGAAATTCATTGTAGGTTTCAAGACTAATGTGGAGTATCAGATGCTGGTTGAATTATGCGCTCAGTCCAAATGTGTCAATGGAGTGTTTGTATTCTCCAGTAATTATAAACAGGAAAAAGAAGATATCTCGCTTCAGATGCAGAAATTAATAGGTGTGTTGAAGTCTATTACGGCACCAAGAATGTATCAGACCAATGATGCAGGTAAATATCTGACACTTGAAGTAAGTGGGAGGGACGCTTTCAACGGCGTGCCTTTTCCAGAGTAAGTTTTTAGTAACAAATGTAGCTAAGGGTGTACTTAAAATCCGGAAAGTGGATTTTGCCCATGTCCGGCATTGATGTTTATAATATTGACATACCGAATAAATATTGCGTTATAGCTGTAAAAATGCTACAATACAGGGTATGGGGAATGAATTAAGAACAGACGCCAAACACCTA
>WQTJ01000054.1 GCA_009786345.1 Dehalococcoidia bacterium
GATGATGGCACAACCAATTGGGATTTCATTGTGCCTGTAACGCACCAGACCACCGTGCCAGCGGGGTACACGGCTATCCGCTCGGCGGCAGAACTGAACAACATTAGAAATGCAATAACCACCAGCGGAAACACATACCGCTATATCTTAATGAGCGATATTGATTTATCTTCTTGGACTAATTGGGAACCGATACAAAGTGCTGTAAGCGCAACCGTACAATTGGACGGTAATGGCTATGTCATAAACGGGCTGAACATTAGCATTGCCAGTGCAGGCGATCCCGTTTATGCCGGATTATTTGGGGGAGGCGTTGGTGTTCTATCGCTTTCCATAAAAAACTTGGGATTGATGAATTGTAATATTAACGTTTCTGGTACTGCGAGATTCTGTCGGGTGGGCGGGTTTGCCGCCAATACTAGCAACGCTAGACCTCTTGAAAACTGCTTTTTGACCGGTGCTTCGACAATCTCTGTGTCAACCACCGCTCCATACGTAAGTGGTGGGCTAGGGTCAATGTCAGGAATTGCATATGTCGGAGGCCTTGTTGGTAGCGATGGTTATAATCGCTCAGATGATACGGCGAGTTCCTCTTATAACACCGCAACTGTACAAGTAGCCGCTGCTGCTGCCTACGGTGGGGGGATAGTAGGGTACACTGGTTTGGCCTCGCAGTCATATAATTTAGGCGATATTAGTGTAACAGCTTTGGGCATTGAAGGTTCTTCTTATGCAGGTTCTGCTATTGCAGGGGGTGTAGTGGGTTGGACAAACGGCAATATTAATAAGTGTGCTAACTATGGAACTGTTGCAACACACGGCATGTCAACGGCAAGTGTTTATGCTGGCGGAATAGTAGGACGCTCAATAAGCGATTCCTTTATTGCAAATTGTTTCAATTTGGGGTCTATTTCTGCTGCTAACAATGCCAATAGTAGCTATGGGGGAGGAATAACAGGAGCTAGTAATGATCTTATTACGAAATGCTACAATATCGGGGAAATAACAGGTTTGATAACTGGTGGAATTGCGGGGGCGTTTACAAGCGCACGTGGAATTAGTTCATGCTACTATATTAACTCACAATCAAGCGCAGGAGCGATAACGGGTACTTACCCTAGCTATATAACAGATGTTGTTGCCCTCACCGACACCCAAATGCGCCAGCAAGCCAGTTTTGTAGGCTTTGACTTTGACACCGTGTGGGAAATGCCCGCTGGTGGCGGTTACCCGGTGCTGCGGGGGATGCCAGGCGATACCACATTGCCCCAAACCTACGCCGTCAATTACAACGCCAACGATGGCATTAACGCCAGCGGCAACGCCCCGCTGCCGCAGATAAAGACGCAGGGTGTGCCGCTGACGCTGGACACCAAAATCCCGACTCGCACGGGTTACTCGTTCAAGGGTTGGGCTACGACATCAGTGGCGACCACGGCGCAGTATCAGGCGGGCGGGGTTTATACCGATGATGTGGCAGTTACGCTGTATGCAGTGTGGGAGAAAATCAACACTATAACCATTGTGTACCCATCAGAATTAACGAAAAGCGATAAAACCGTTGAAGTTCCTCTCATCGAAGATTCTCTGCCTGTCTCCACAAAAGACTATAGTCAAAAGCTATCGTTAATATCGGCGGCTCTTGCGGCAGCGGCTTATACAAAAAAAACAGGTAGTCCCGAGGGGTACATTAAGGCTGCGTTGCAGGACTTAGGCTTTGGAAATATTGTACATAAAAATTATTACACTGACCCGAGCGATACAAGATACGGCGCAGATAATGTAGCTTATTCATTTGCCCAAAAGACGCTGCCGACTGGCAAAACACTGGTAGCTATCGTTATTCGCGGTACTGTCGGAGATTTTCCATCGCCTGACTGGGTGAGCAATATAAAAATTGGCGCAGGCCCTCTATCTCGTACCCATTATGGTTTCGACATGGCAATGGAAAAACTATATTCGCAACTTTTCACCTATTTGGGTTCAATTAAAACGGATGGTAATACACAATACTTGATTACCGGGCATAGCCGTGGGGCTGCCGTGGGAAATCTGCTAACTGTAAAGCTAGTGAAAGAAGATGGTGTTTCACAGAGTGCCATCTATAATTACAATTTTGCAACGCCCGATGTCGCCATTGCATTTCCGTTCCTATGGGGCAATTATGAAAATATCTTCAACATCTGCAACCGCGTTGATATTGTCCCCTCATTGTCTGGCAAGCTAAGTTCGGGCTACAGCAAGATCATTGATTATAAATTTCCTGGTGAAAGTTGGGGCAAATATGGAAAAACATCATGGTTTACCGAGTGGAACGATAGCAGGAGCTTTTTTTACAACCACGCAATGGATAACTATATCAAATATGTCCAGAACAATGCTTCGCCCGGTTCTACAAACAGTGTAATTGACATTGGTGTTGATTGGTTGCGTAATTATTTGGGGCACCTAACCACTTTTCTTTGCCCCGTGGATATTGATATAATTGATAAGTCGGGAAAAACAGTTGCATCTGTTAAAAACAACGAGCTTGTCCAGTTTGACGCAGACCTTTTGGATTGTGCTGTGATTGTGATTGAGGATGAAAAATTCGTGTGGTTGCGCGAGGGCAGCGGCTATACCATCAAAATGGCTGGAACCGATTCTGGCATGATGGAGTACACGGTGGTACAGGCTAATCTGCTTATCGGCACAATCGATGCGCAGAAGAAATTTAGCAATGTTGCGTTGGCTAACGGTAAAACTATGACAAGTATTGTCGGCGGTGGAGTTCCCGTATCCGATATACGCCTTTATGTAACCGATAACAACGGCAATCGGGTTAAGGAGGTCTTGACTAATGGTACTGAGATTGATTATGTCCCTTCTACTCCCCCCTCTACCTCCCTCACCATTTCCAATGCGCCCACCGGCTTGCAATATAAGTCTTCTATAACACTTACCGCCAGCGAAGCCGCAACATGGAGCAGCGACAGTAGTATGGTCAAGATTGAACGCCAGACAGGCAAAGTTGAGAGTGTTCGCAGTTTCAGCAAAACCGGCACGGTTAAAATCACCGCTACATCACTTGACGGTCAACGCAGGGACAGCATCAATATCCAAATCAAGCCCGCATGGTGGCAATGGCTGATTATCATCTTTCTATTCGGGTGGATATGGTATTGACAATGGAGCAGACGACTTAGTCTTATGACACCAGAGCATGGCCTTGCGCCTTGCTCTGGTTTGTTATTTATGCCCTGAACACATTGCCCTAATAGTCAAGTCCGTAACGGTGCATATACCATCACGCAAGCCTCCTTCCGGCGGATTGCCGCAGAAAAAGCCTATTGGACCTAAAGTGAAAAAAGCCATACCACATCTAAATAAATAGAGCCATACCACTACGACAAGACCAATAACTATTTTGCCAACTAGTTTTTTGTTCACTTTTCTTAAGTAAAGCACATTAACGCTTACTTATCAAGTTTTGCCCCCTAACCTTCAAACGCACCCCACCTCCAACCAAACGGCTCCCTTCCCGGCAAGCCAATAATACTTTCGCCCAGCCCCAACCCGGATATATCCCAATCCTCCACCACATTCCCATCCCGGATATGCTCCACCACCTGTGAGCTACCCGATTTGTAAATCTCGGCCTTGCGATTGCGGTCAAATATGCCTTGAACATAATTCTTGCTGGCCCGGTCGTTGAGCCGAAAAATAATATTGGTGCTGAACCCTGACAGGATAGAGGCCGCCAGCCCGCTATATGCCTCGTCAATCTGGCTGACATTCTGCACTCCAATGATGAACTTCACCCCCAGCCCCCGGCCAAAATTGACGGCATTTTCGATGTACTGCAAGTGGGGTAGCAAACGAAATTCATCAATCACAAACCAGACATTGCCCGCCGTGCGGCCCCGGCTCAAACTCTCCTTGATAGCCATATCGAACAACAGGCGATATATCGGGGTGAGCATGTTAGCCACGCCGATGTCATACTCCACGAAAACAACCCGGCCCATTTTTTCTCTGACCAGCCCCCGCATGGACAGCGACCCGGCGCGGGCGAAATTGCTTAAAAAGGTCTTGCGGTTCAGTTGCTGCAACTCCGAAAACACCCCGGCAGACTGCGGCCCCGTGCCGGATATGTAGGTTTTCATCGCCCGCAAATCGTCATACAGTTCAAGCATTTCCTGCCATTGTTCAATCGGCGCGCTGTCCATGTAGTCCTTTAGCCCGGCGTTGTTTTTGGGTAAGTTGGAGCGGCCAAAATGCAGCAGCAGCGCGGAAAACAGGTCTTTTGCCGCATTAGGAAAAAAAGGCTCATTTGACCCGTGAATCTTCTCGTAAAACAGCGTTTCGGCAATCTCAATCACGCTCTC
>WQTJ01000055.1 GCA_009786345.1 Dehalococcoidia bacterium
TGCGGTTGCAGGCTACGATACCTCCGTAGGCTGAAACAGTATCGCCACTGAAGGCCCGGCGGTAGGCTTCATCAATATCGTTATGGCTTGCTAATCCGCAAGGGTTAGTATGCTTGATGATTGCCACAGTTGGATCTGTGAAGTCAGATGCGGCGGTCCAAGCTGCCTCTGCATCCAGAATATTGTTGAAAGAAAGCTCTTTGCCCCAAAGTTGCTTTGCCCACGTAATTCCGCTATCACTTTTAACTACATTTTGCTCGGCGTAGAAGGCGGCTTGCTGGTGCGGATTCTCTCCATAACGCAGGTCGTAGCGCTTTTTAAGAGAGATAGTTAAGACCTCCGGAAAACCTGTCATATCCTGACGTAAGTACTGGGAGATGGCAGTGTCATAGGCTGCTACGTGCTGGAATGCTTTTTGTGCCAGGCGTTTACGCTCTGTTATGTCTAGGCCTCCGCTTTTAAGTTTGGACAATACCAGCCCATAATCGTCTGGGTCTACAACTACAATGACACCTGGGAAATTCTTGGCTGAGGCACGAATCATTGTAGGCCCGCCGATATCAATGTTTTCCAAGGCTTCCTGAATGGTAACGCCATCTTTTGATACAGCTTGGACAAACGGATAGAGGTTAACAGCCACTAAGTCGATGGGAGTGATTTTATTTTTGGCCAGTTCAGCCATGTGGGCCGGCAGGTCGCGCCGTGCCAGTAGCCCACCATGCACCATGGGATGCAGTGTTTTGACACGCCCGTCGAGAATTTCAGGAAACTCGGTGATGTCGGATATTCCGTGGATAAGTACTCCTGCTTCAGCCAGTGATTTCTTTGTGCCGCCAGTGCTGAAGAGATCAAAGCCTAACTTATCCAACCCTTTAGCGAAATCTGTGATGCCGCTTTTATCTGAAACACTGATTATAGCTCTCATGGTGATCTCCTTGCGTAGTGGTTTTAACTGAGAATAACCTGCTGATTAGCTTGCAGTGGGATTATATTCCCGATTTGTTTAGCATCCGGCAAACACCGCAGCAGTTCCTGAGCGTTTTCCGGTGCGGCGATTATAACCATGCCGATACCCATGTTGAAAACACGATACATTTCATCTGTGGTGATTTGTCCGCACTCCTGAATCAATTTGAAGATAGGAGGTATGTCCCAAGCAGATGTGTTGAAGTGGGCTGTAACATTTGCTGGCATGACACGCGGCACATTGCCGGGAAACCCGCCCCCTGTGATATGTGCTAGGCCTTTGACCAAGTGCAACAAAGGTTTTAATTCTTTGAGATAACATCGGTGTGGGGTTAGCAGGGCTTGTCCGAGGGTTTGTCCAAGCATTGGATGAAAAGTATCCAGTGATTGGCGGCTTTCACCAAGCACGTGACGTGCCAGTGAGTATCCGTTTGTGTGCAAACCGCTGGATGGCAGTCCTAAAATTATGTCGCCGGAAGCGATATCACGTCCGTTGATGATGTTATTCTTTTCAACTATGCCAATGATAGTGCCCACCAAGTCAAAATCAGTCCCGACATACAATCCTGGCATCTCAGCGGTTTCGCCGCCGATCAGGGCACAGCCTACCTCCTGACACGCACTAGACAGTCCTTTGACAATGTCACATACTTTTTCCGTCAGAAGCTGCCCCATGGCGATATAATCCAGGAAGAAAATAGGGGCAGCTCCGCATGTTAGAATATCATTGACAGAGTGGTTGACAATGTCTATGCCAACGCTGTCATAACTGTCCATAGTAACTGCCAGTTTGAGCTTGGTACCTACGCCATCCATACTGGAAACAAGCACGGGGTTGTTATACCCTTTCAGCTCAAATAATCCGCCGAAAAGTCCGGGCCCGGACAGCACTCCATTGGTGAAACTAGCATGTGCTAGTTTCTTGATTTCGTATTTAATTGAGTCTGCGGCATCAATACTAACGCCTGCCGCGGCATATTTGTTGTTAATTTGCGTCCCCTTAAAATAAATTTTGTAGCAGCGTACGTAGCGAATAACGCTACTTATTTTATCGTTTGCTGCCGACAGCGGCCAATGGGGCTATTGCCAGCCAGAGTGTGATATTGACCAGCATGGCATTGACGTAACTAAGGGTAAAACCAACTGGCAATCTGCTGGCTATAACACCCCATAACAGCATGAGAAGCCACGAACTTATAAAGAACCCGGGAATAGCAGCTAGAATACGAAAATAACACATAACATATCTTTCCTCTCATTAGGTTGGATGGATAAGTATATGATAGCACTTTGAAGATTTGTGGTTCAATTGTAAAAAGTGGTTTTAGGATTAACCGCGAAAACGTGAGTTGAAAGCGTACTCCATATAATATGGTGGCAACTTAGGGATGAGCAGTGTCACTAATTGCTGGCATGCTCCAGTTCATCCATCACCAGCTGTACAGGCGTAGGGTAGTCACCGGTAAAGCACGCCAAGCAGAAGCACTTATTAGACAAGCTGGTGGCATTGACTAGCCCGTCCAAGCTTAGGTAGCCCAGCGAATCGGCACCAATGTAGTCGCGGATTTCCGTGATACTTTTCTGAGTTGCAATCAACTCGCGTTTGGTTGCCATATCAACGCCCATGAAACAAGGGAAGCAGAGTGGAGGGGAGCAAACGCGCATGTGAACCTCTTTCGCTCCGCTTTTGCGCAACAGCCTAATGACTTGCGGCGTTGTTGTGCCGCGTACAATGCTGTCGTCTACCAGTACTATGCGCTTACCTTCCAATAACTGTCGCATAGGATTGAATTTTAGTTTTACACCAAGGTCGCGAAGGCGCTGATCAGGTGCGATAAAAGTACGACCGGTATAATGATTTTTTACCAGCCCCATGCCCAATGGGATACCTGAGCGGGTAGCATAGCCGACAGCAGCAGGAGTAGCTGAGTCTGGCACACCGACGACCAAATCTGCATCTACAGGGTATTCTTCTGCTAGCTTAGCACCCATGGCGCTACGTGTTTCGTAGACCAAACGGTTATTAATAATACTGTCAGGACGAGCGAAATAGATATACTCGAAAATGCATAAAGCATGTTTTGCGGATTCTTCTTTATAGCTCTTAATTCCGTTAGCGTTAATAACCACAATTTCGCCAGGTTCAATTTCACGTACGAAACTGGCACCAATATGGTCTAGTGCACAGCTTTCAGAAGATAACACCCAGCTGTCGTTGCCCATTTTACCCAGACACAGCGGACGCACACCCAGCGGGTCGCGTACCCCGAAAAGAGTATCTGCTGTCATCAATGCTAACGAAAAAGCTCCCTGCAACCGGCGCATACTTTGGCGGATGCGGGAAGCCCAATCTTTTTCTGTGGATGACAGAATAAGGTTAGCGATAACCTCTGCATCAGTAGTGGTGTTGAAAATATAACCATTGGCACTCAATTCTTTGATAAGTGGTTGTGTATTTGTAATGTTGCCATTATGGGCGATGGCTATAGCATTTTCTTCGTTGCCAACTACTAAAGGCTGAGCGTTGCAGATATGGGATGAGCCTGTGGTGGAATAGCGGTTATGTCCGATGGCAATGCGACCAGCGAGATTAGAAAGAGATGCCTCATTAAATACTTGCGAAACCAAACCCATGCGGGCGAATACCTGAACATGCTTGCCGTCAGATGTGGCAATACCAGCACTCTCCTGCCCGCGATGCTGCAGGGCAAAAAGAGCAAAATATGTAAGGCGAGCTATATCTTCATTTGGGGAGTAAATCCCAAAGACACCACAAGCTTCGTGCAAATCCATATTCCTAAAATGTTTCCGGTAAGCTGAAAAGCATTATAACGTAAAATGTTTTTCCCTGCAAAATCTGTTTTGGTTAGATAGGCTTATATCCCTAGCCATCTAAATAAACTGCGCAACCCAAAATAACCGGCGTAAGCGATAACACTGCATTTGATAAATTTGCCGGCGAAAGTAAGGAGATAATACTTCTTTAAACCAAAACGTGAAGCTCCGCAGGTTAGTGCTGCAGGGAAAAAGAAGGGGTTCATAACTGCTGATAGGATGAACATAACCAGTCCCCCCCGACGCTGCATCAAACTCATTAGCCATTGATACATTCGTATGAAACGCCCGGAACGTCCTTTTATGAATTTGTCAGATAATCCAGTGCCACCACTATAGCCAGCAGCATATACGCTGAGTGCGCCGGTTGCTTCTCCGAATGAACAGACAAGTCCCACAAACAATGGCCCCAACCAGAGCGGCCCGAACCAAGGTGTCAATATTCCGCCCAGTGTGAATTGCACGGCGGCCATGGGTATAGGTACAAACCATGTGCTGCAACCCAAAGCACTCACAACCAGCCCACCAATGTAGCCATATCCGGCTATTTGATCCACAGAATGCCAA
>WQTJ01000056.1 GCA_009786345.1 Dehalococcoidia bacterium
TGATGAATGTTTGTGGCGTTAGCTCGCGCAACATCTTAGCGGTTACTTTTACTAACAAGGCTGCTCGTGAGATGCAGGAGCGCTTAAGCCAATTGGCATCTGTAGCTAGCCAAGGTATTACCATGGGGACTTTTCATGCTATTTGCGCCAAGATACTGCGTGTGGATGGCAAAGCTATTGGTATCGAGCAGGGTTTTGTCATATACGATCAGGGAGACCAGCTTGCATTGGTTAAACGTAGTATGGCGGAGTTAAATCTAGACCCAAAGCAGTATTCCCCATCAGCGGTGTTAGGGCAGATATCTGCTGCCAAAAGCCAAATATTTGGTCCAAAGGACTACATACAGCGCGGAAGAAGCTATTTTGAAGAGATAGCCGGACGTGTGTATGAGCGCTATCAGGAAATGCTGAAAGCTTCTAATGCACTTGATTTTGATGATTTGCTAATGCGCACTGTCGAATTGTTTCGGAAGCATAATGGAGTCTTGGAACGATACCAGACGCGCTATGTACATGTAATGGTAGATGAATTCCAAGACACGAACACTGTGCAATATGAATTGGTGAAGATGCTTGCTGGGAAGCATCGTAATTTGTGTGTGGTTGGAGATCCAGACCAATCGATTTATTCATGGCGGTCTGCTGATTTGCGCAACATACTTAACTTTGAAAAGGACTATCCTGACGCCAAGACAATCATACTAGCGCAGAATTATCGTTCCACGAAGACAATTATAGATACTGCTTCTTCTGTGATTTCAGCTAATAAACAGCGTAAGCCTAAACAGCTTTATACAGAGAATGAGCAGGGAGTGCCAGTTACATTGGCTGAGACATATAACGAGCAGGAAGAAGCCCAGTTTGTGGTGAATGAGATTGAAAAACTTGTAAGCCGCGGTGACACTGCGTTACGTGATATGGCTGTGATGTTCCGTACAAATGCCCAGTCGCGCGCATTGGAAGAAGCGTTTATTCGCTATGGTATGCCTTATAAGCTGGTAGCAGGCACGCGTTTTTACGAACGACGTGAGGTCAAAGATATAATTGCCTACTTGAGATTGTTGCTAAATCCATCTGATGATATATCGTTTATGCGTATTGTCAACATACCGCCGCGCGGCATAGGCGAACGCACGGTGGCTGACCTGTCAGCACGGGCTAAGGAACAAGGGATTTCGCTTTATGATGCTATTCGTAAAATGTCGGAGCAGGGAAATGCTCTCGCCAACCTTTTTACGCCGCGTGCCACTAAGTTGTTGGGTGACTTTCAAAGAATTATTGGCGAATTGCGCGAGAAAGCGGATGATACAAAGTTATTGGTTTTATTTGATAAATTGACTGATTGCATAGGCTTCAAGGAATACCTGCTGGCTTCACCCGATGGTGAAGATCGCTGGGATAACATCATGGAATTGCGCGGGGTAGTGCAAGAATACAACGATTTGATGCCGGACGAAGCACTGCCTGCATTATTGGAAGGTGTAACGCTTGTTTCCGATGTTGACTCGCTGAGTGAAACTACCGACACAGCGACATTGATTACACTGCATCAGGCAAAAGGCCTGGAGTTTCCAATAGTATTTATTGTTGGAATGGAAGAAGGTATTTTGCCTCATATACGTTCTTTCGATGACCCTGCACAGATGGAAGAAGAGCGTAGATTATGCTACGTGGGTATCACACGTGCTAAGAGTCGCATTTATCTGGTGCGTGCTTTCCGCCGTAATATGATGGGTGGGAGTAATGTAAATGCTCCATCGCGCTTCTTGAAAGACATACCGGTGGAATTGACGAGTGGCGCACGCCTATGGAAAGCAGAAGAACCAAAACTTCACCGGCGAGAGAGAGACTACTCAGACTGGGTGGTAGAGCCTGAATTTTGTGAAGATCAGGAGTTCGCAGAGCTTAAGGCGGGTGATAGCGTGCGCCATGCTCACTTTGGGCAAGGTACTGTAATCACTGCTAATCCTGTGCGTGGCGATATTGAAGTTATAGTGGCATTCAAAGGTGTGGGTGTCAAAAAACTGCTACTTAGCCTAGCAAAGTTGGAAAAGGTTGAATGATAAGTTATGCCTATTGTATTGCTTGACCCACAGGTAATTGCCCGCATTGCCGCAGGCGAAGTCATTGAGCGCCCATCGTCAGTGGTAAAAGAACTGGTGGAAAATGCTATTGATGCTGGAGCTACGCAAATAGCTGTTGAGGTGATGGGTGGTGGGCTGGAAAGCATCTGCGTAGCTGATAATGGCTGCGGCATAGCGCTGGATGACTTGGAGCTTGCTTTCCAGCGCCATGCAACCAGCAAAATTCAAAATTTTGATGATATGTTTGCCCTTAATACGTTGGGATTTCGTGGTGAGGCATTGCCTTCTGTTGTTGCTGTGGCGGATGTGGAGATATCGTCTTGTCAGACTGGTGCTGTTGGGGGTGGCAAGATGGAATTCCGCGATGGCAAGGTATTTAAAAAAGGATCACTGGGGCGTTCTCATGGTACCAGTATTAGTGTGGCACACTTGTTTCAATCAGTGCCAGCCCGTTTGAAATTTCTAAAATCGCGTCACACAGAAGCGGCACATATTGCGATGGTGGTAAGCCAGTACGCAACTGCCTATCCTGAAGTAAAGTTTACACTGGCAAGCGATGGTAAAACCAGCCTCTCTACCACTGGAAGCGGCAGACTGTCAGATGTATTGATGCAGATTTACGGGCTGGAAGTAGCGCGTAACATGTTTGATATTGCCCAATATGGCGGAGGCGGCTCAGCAGCGATTAAAATCAGCGGTATGGTGGCTGCTCCTGCGATAGTGCGTTCTAACAATAACTATATTTCGCTTTTCGTCAATAGACGCTGGGTAACATCGCGCCGTCTTGTTTATGCTGTGGAAGAGGCATATCATGGATTGTTGATGATTGGTAAGCATCCCATAGCTGTCATCAATATGGAGATTCCGCCTTCCGATATAGATGTTAACATTCACCCTACAAAGAGTGAAGTTAAAATTAAGGACGAATCAGAGGTATTTGGTGCCGTGCAACGTGCTGTGCGACAAGCATTGATGCAGACAGCTCCAGTTTCTACTGTTACAGAATCATCAACGGCATATCATTTAGAGCCAGCCTATCAGGCTAATTTTGTGCAACAGCGACCTATTGTCACTATGTATGGGCAGCATGTTAGCGTGTCTAAAACTATGATGGGATATGATGCTTTACAATCGTTTTCTTCCCAAACTCCAAGAGCTATACTGCCGGCGCTAAGACTTTTGGGACAATTACACAATAGCTATATTGTTGCTGAAGGCCCTGATGGGCTTTACCTTATTGACCAGCATGCTGCACATGAGCGTATATTGTTTGAAAAACTTATAAGGGAAAGGAATACAGCACAACTTAGTGTTCAGGCATTGCTCAATCCGGAAACGTTTGACATAACACCAGCTCAGGCTGCCGTATTGTCAACACATCTAGGCGAGCTATCACAATCGGGCTTTTTGCTGGAAGAGTTTGGCGCAAACAGTTATATCGTGCGCACTGTTCCCAGCGTGCTTTCGGGTAAAAATTGGAAAAGTATGCTTAAGGAATTATTGGAAACAACGGGCAAGGAAAACAGCCAGTTTATGGAGCATCTGATGGCTCTATCTGCCTGCCATGGTGCTGTTAGATTTGGACAGATGTTAACAGAGGATGAGATGCGTGAGTTATTGCGCCAGCTGGAACAAGTAGATCTGCCTAACACTTGCCCTCATGGACGGCCTGCGTTGATGTGTCTAACATATGAACAACTAGGCAAAGAGTTTAAGCGCGTATAGCGTGGTTGTTTGTATATGGAGAAATAATAAAATTAGCATGCATAGTGAAGAGAAGTAAAAAGAGTTACTTGTGGCGTTGAATAGATTTACTGCGTATTTTTGGTCGGTAATGGACTCAGACTCAATAATACATTGAATCAGTGAGGGAATATTTAATGAATAAATCTGAAAGATTGAAAATGCACACAGCCGACCTTGCCACAGAGAAATTAGCTAAGCTGGTCGAGTTGTTCCAGAATGCTATTACAGAGATTATTGATTTGGGCATACCGCTCTCAGCGCTGAAATCTCAAGGAATAAGTCGTGTTCCGCGGTAGCAGTTTCGCAAGCGACATAGCTATGATTGATTTTGAACTGGTGTTATCAACATACAGCCATAATACGATAAGGAAAGTTCTGTAATGTCAAATAAGCCTCCATACACAATTACGGAAAAAGCTGCTGATTATCTTGCGAAGATTGTCGAGATTGTGACGCGACTAGAATTCGGAACGGAGTTTAAGCGCGATATAAAGCTCCACAGAGAAAACCGCATACGGACAATATATTCGTCTCTTGCCATTGAGGGCAACTCTCTTTCCATCGACGAGGTGACCGCTGTGATTCAAGGGAAATTTGTCGCTGGAAAACAGGAGGAAATCAAGGAAGTAAAG
>WQTJ01000057.1 GCA_009786345.1 Dehalococcoidia bacterium
AAAGGTTTGACTACCATATGATTAATTTTGGCTAAATTGTTGCGTATGGGCGCGTTCTTTTTTAGGTAACGCTGGTTATCCACTAAGAAAACGGCATCAGCTGCCATATATGAAGACTTAAGACACGTGCCTACATTGTAGATTGAGCGCTCTTCGGTGGCTTCCTCATATCGAAAAGGCAGGATAATCATGTTATAAACCGGCTTGTCCAAGTAGCGTTCTTTAATCATGTGAGTCAGTACCGAGATGGAGCCGGAGCCGGTACCGCCGGCAGCACCAGCAATCAGTAAAAAGGCGTCAGTTTCAGCTAAATGAGGAGTAAGTCGGATAGCTTCAATAACTTTATCGCCATCAGAACGTGCAATTTCAGCACCAACATCATTCATCTTGCCAACACCATGTCCGCCGGTTTTCTTATTGCCTATAAGGATGCGGTGCTGAAAATCTGATTTTATATAACCCAAACCAGAAAGGTCGGCTACATCTGTGTTGACTGCTAAAACATTGGTAAGTACCTCTAATTTTTGCAATTGCGCTTTTCTGCTCATCAGGGAGAATTCGTCAGCGAGCCTTCCGCCGCATTGCCCACAACCAATTACCAATAACTTCACTTCAACCTCCGAAAGATAGCGGGCATCTTCAAGTGCTAAAAGTGTAACTTGTTTGAACTAAATGGTCAATCCTTTGTATGAGTTGAAATTCATATACCATATGATAAACACTGTGTAGATTTGATGTCTTGGTCATTACGAGCCTTGTTCAGCATTGCATAGACTGCTAATATTTAGCAAAAGTTTATCGAGGTAATAAACATGGCTGATATTAGATTGGAAAAATTGGCGGACTTGCTGGTGAATTATTCAGTGGCAGTTAAATGCGGTGATAGAGTAGCTATTCAGGGCGAAAATATCGCCACTCCGCTGATTAATGCTGTTTATAAAAATGTGTTACAGGCAGGCGGGTATCCTATTGTAATGTCGCGTTCTATGGTAACTATGGAGATGCTTTTCCGCTATGGCTCACGTGATCAGATAGCTTATGTCCACGAAGTACAGCGTATCATCATGGAGAAATATGACGTGCGCATCGTCATACTAGGCGGAGAGAACAGCAAAGCTCTTTCCAATGTGCCTTCAGACAAGATGATTTGGCATGATTTGGCATATGCCGATTTGATGAAGACTATGATGCAGCGCACGTGTAAGGGCGAGTTCAGGTGGGTGATTGCTCCATATCCTACTGCTTCCATGGCACAGGATGCTGAGATGAGCTTGTGTGATTATGAAGACTTTGTCTACAAAGCTTGCATACCTGATTTAAACGATCCGGTTGGCTACTGGAAAAATGTTGCATCCGAGCAAGATCGCATCGTCAAATGGCTTGATGGCAAACAGAATGTGCATATTATTGGTAAAGAGACTGATTTACGTCTCTCAATAGCTGGACGCAAGTTCATTTCGTGCGCAGGTGACAGGAATATGCCGGATGGAGAAGTGTTCACGGGACCTGTTGAAAACAGTGTCAATGGATATGTGTATTTCTCTTATCCTGCCATTGAGTCAGGACATGAGGTGGATGGTATTAGACTAACTTTTAAAGATGGAAAAGTTGTGCGGGCATCTGCTGAAAAAAATGAAGAGTTCTTGTTCAAGACATTAGATACGGATGCAGGGGCACGGTTTCTCGGAGAATTTGCTATAGGTACTAATGATGGTATACAGCAATTTACGCGCGAAATCCTCTTTGATGAGAAAATTGGCGGCAGTTTTCATATAGCGCTTGGGGCGGGATATCCTGAAACCGGCTCTACTAATGAGAGTGCAATACACTGGGATATGGTGTGTGATTTGCGTTGCGGCGGTGAAATATGGGTGGATGGGGTGCTCATGTATTGTAACGGTAAGTTTGTGATTTAGGTTTTGTATTTTGAGCAGAAAATACTCTGCGAGGTTGACTTTAGGAGAAATAATTATATGCCTGACTTAATAAAAAACATGCTAAACCACGAGTTAATCCACAGACTCGCATTGGACATACAATCAGTTTATAGCGCATTTAAGCCCAACGAATTTCTGAAATCGGTAATGGATGAGGCTTGGGCTGATTTAGAGTTAAAAGACAGAGTTTATAAAATAAGCGTTAACTTAGGAAAATATTTGCCGGCAGATTACAAAACAGCTATTGGTATTATTGATAAAGTAGTAATGAATTATGGCAGTTGGCTGGATGGTTTTGGCTGGTTCTTTCCGATTTTTGTTGAGATTTACGGACAAGATGAAATAAACTGGGATGTATCTATGGCTGCATTGGAGAGGTATACTCCATACGCATCTTCGGAATTAGCGGTAAGATCGTTTATCATTAAAGATGAAGTGCGTATGATGACTCAGATGTATACTTGGTCTAAGCATGAAAATGAACTCGTCCGAAGACTTGCTTGTGAAGGTTGCCGTCCTGCTTTGCCGTGGGCGCTGGCATTAACCAGCTTTAAAAAAGACCCTGGACCTATTCTTCCTATACTGGAGCCATTAAAGACTGATCCATCACTGCATGTACGAAAGAGTGTTGCCAATAACCTAAATGATATTTCTAAAACACATCCGGATTTAGTTGTAAAAATTGCAAAAGATTGGTACGGTAAAAATAAGTACACTGATTGGATAGTCAAGCATGGATGCAGGACGCTGCTAAAAAAGGGAAATAGTGGGGTGCTGACTATTTTTGAACTCCAAGATACTACCATTATAGATGTCGATGCCTTTACTTTGGGGGCAACATCTATTGCCATTGGATATGACATAACTTTTTCATTTAAAATTTCTGCAAAAGAAGCTACTAAGGCAAGACTGGAATATGGGATCGATTATGTGAAATCGAAAGGGAAAAGAAATAGGAAAATCTTTCAAATATCAGAAACTGCATTAAAAGAAAACGAGAGGAAATGTTACACGCGAAGACATTCTTTTGTAGATGTAAGCACAAGAAGGCACTATACTGGAATCCACTCAATTGCGCTTATTATCAATGGTGTGGAGCGGGGCAAGCTTGATTTTGACTTAACGATATAACACGTACCCACAAATGATATAATTAATGGTCAGTTTTTACTGTTTCGCTGTGATCTGGGCAGGGAATATTGTGCTTACGTTAGGAGAAAAACTTGCTTGCTGAGCTCAAGATAAAATCGTTTGGCATTATTGATGAACTAATTTGGGAGCCAAGCAAAAGTTTTAATGTTATCACTGGCGAAACCGGTGCAGGTAAATCGCTGGTGATAGACGCTATTGAGGCGTTGCTGGCTGGGAAACTGGACGAAGAGAGTATTCGCTTTGGAGATGCCTCAGCCCGTATAGAGGCTGTTTTTTCATTGCCTAATAATTCACTGTTGTCGCGTTTGCACGCTTTACTTGAGTATAATGGCGTAGTTGCAGAAGATGGTGTATTACTGATAAGTTGCGATTTTCGCCGGCAGGGGCGCGCTGTACTGCGTATCAATGGCAGTGCTGTTACACGTGCGCTACTGCGCGAAATAGGTACTTTGTTGGTGGATGTGCATGCACAGAGCCAACACCTCTCTTTGTTCGACCGTCGTCAGCACCTTAACTATTTGGATGCTTATGCCGATACCATGGCTCAGCGAGCTGCTTTTGCTGAAAGAGCTGCATGTTTATATGTCTTGCAAGATGAACTGGCTAAACTTCGACAAGCTGAGACTGAGCGTGTTCGCCGCCAAGAGATATTACATTACCAGCATGATGAAATTAGCCGTGCCAAACTGAAGGATGGAGAGGAAGAATCGCTGGAGCAGCAGCGTCGCGTGATGGCATCTTGTGAAAAACTGAAAGCATTGGCCTATGAAGTTTATCAGTCTCTCAATGGCGATGATGAGTCTGTGGCTCTTTCGCGCATAAATGGAGCTATGCGTGCCATGAATGGTCTGGTGTCATTGGATCCTTCGCTTAAGGCACAGTCTGATACGTTAAAAATTGCTGCAGTTAGCCTAGGAGAAGTGGCTCGTGACATACACTCTTATGAAGAAGGACTTGAATATGACCCGCATCAACTTGAAGAAATAGAATTAAGGTTAGAGCTGATACATACAATGAAAAAGAGATATGGTGCTTCTGTGGCGCAGGTGCTGGAGAAACAGCAGGAGATTGAAGCTGAACTGACTAAGCTTGATTTTGCCAGCGAAGAAACAGCGCGTTTAGAAGATGACATAATGAAATTAAAGAATGATATGGAGCAGCAGTCGTTAGTATTATCTCAAAAACGGCAGCAGGCTATCACATATCTTGAGGAAGCAGTAGAAAAAGAGCTGATTGACTTAGGTATGGCACATGTACGTTTTAGTGTTCATATGATACAAAAAGATGCATCTGACGGATTGCATTATAATGATAAGACTGTGGCTTTTACAAAAGATGGTGTGGACGAAGTAGAGTTTATGGTATCCACCAACACGGGCGAGCCACTCAAGTCTCTAACAGATATCGCTTCTACTGGTGAGGTGTCACGTTTTAC
>WQTJ01000058.1 GCA_009786345.1 Dehalococcoidia bacterium
GTAGTAATTGGCCAGCCAAGCCAATATACAGGACGGCTGGAATAGGCATGGAACGTACCGACATTCAGCCCGTCAGAAAAACGCAGCACCGCGCTGCACAGCATAGGCATGAAAGGTTCATGCAGGTGCACCACATCAAAATGCTCATGCGCAAGTACTTTTTGGATTGTTGGGGCTAAGTGCAGTGAAATGCTAATACGACTGATAGAACCGCTGGCAGGAATGGAACGCGGTTTACCGATAGGTATGAAGCGATTCCCCAAAGCTACCCAGTTTTCACGCGCAGCAGGAGCTATGACGCGCACGTCATGCCCAAGCTTGGTAAATTCTTCGTCTAAAGCCCGGATATGACTGACTACCCCACCAGGATGGGCAAAATCGTAAGGGGACACCAGCGCAATTTTCATTTGTGCTGCCGTTAATACCCGGCCCTAATACAGATAAAAATTAGGACGCAGGAGAGGCTTCATTTGATTTGCCGTGACTCGACATTTCTTTAATGAAAGTCTCAACATTATTGTGGGCCACATCATCAGTATACTGTACAGGAGGCGACTTCATGAAATAAGATGATGGGGCAGTAAGCGCACCCTTAAGACCGTTATCCAGCGCAAGTTTGGCACAGCGCACCGCATCAATAATAACACCAGCAGAATTTGGGCTGTCCCATACTTCCAGCTTGGTTTCCACCAGCAAGGGCACGTCACCGAAAGTGCGGCCTTCCATGCGTATGTGGCAGAATTTGCGGTCTTGCAGCCAAGGCACGTAGTCTGAAGGCCCAACATGCACATCATCAGGCTCCATCTTATAATCCAGCTGAGATGTAACAGCATTAGTCTTAGAGATCTTTTTGGATTCCAAGCGCTCACGTTCCAGCATGTTGAGAAAATCGGTATTGCCTCCGAAGTTAAGCTGATAAGTGCGCTCCAGTTTGACACCGCGATCCATAAACAGGCGCGTAAGCACGCGATGCACAATGGTAGCACCCACCTGACTCTTGATATCGTCGCCGATTATGGGCAGACCTTTGGATTCAAATCTCTGCTGCCAATATTTCTCTCGGGCGATGAAGACCGGAATGCAGTTCACCATAGCACAACCTGCATCAAGAATCTGCTCTACATACCACTTGGTGGCTTCTTCAGAGCCAACCGGTAAATAGTTGATGACAACATCCGTCTTGGTGTCTTTTAGGATTTTGACAATATCGGCGGTGGAGCCAGGTGCCTTTTCAATAATCTGCGAGAGATACTTGCCGAGACCATCGTGGGTCATACCACGTTCGACTTTTACCCCCAAATTGGGAACATCCGAGAACTTATATGTGTTGTTTGGTTTGGAAAAAATGGCCTGCGACAGGTCTTTGCCAACTTTGTTCTTGTCTATATCAAACGCAGCCACAAAATTGATATCCGAGATATGATACCCTCCCAAGTTGACATGCATCAAGCCCGGAACGAAATCAACATCCTTAGCTTTCTTGTAAAAAGTAACACCTTGTACAAAGGAAGAGCAGCAATTTCCAACACCGATAATGGCAACATTAATTTTTCCCATTAAATTACCACCTCTCAAACAAATTCGTTTAGAATTCACACCTGAAATGAAAAAACTCTTGTTGTTTACAACCCACGCAATATACCTGTTATATGATTTAATGTCAACTTTAAAACGCTGAAAAGCAAGCGCTTTTGGATTTTATGCACCTATGATAATTGCCATCAGTTAAAAATTACTTCTGTTTGTTCTTGGCCACAATAATTGACAATCTACGCAAAAATTTAATATACTGTAGTATATATTTCTAATAGTAGAGGTGCGAGAATTGTCAACAGCAAAACTATTTCAAAATGGGAAAAGTCAAGCAGTGCGATTGCCGAAAGAGTATCGTTTTGACGGGTGTGAAGTCAAAATAAAAAAAATAGGCGACTTGGTGCTACTATTTTCCCCCGATAAAGAATGGGACATATTCATGCACGGCATAGACAGTTTTACCGACGACTATGCAATCGAGCATATCAATGACTTGCATGAAAGTATAGTGGAATTTTGAATTACATGCTTGACACCAACATCTGTGTTTTTGCTATTAAAAAACAGCCAAACGTTTTATCAGCAATAAAAACTCATAAAAGCAGTGGTCTTTGTATCTCGGCAATAACACTATCTGAGCTCCAACATGGTGTCTATAACAGTTATTATCCTGAAAAAAACAACATAGCGTTAACCAACTTCCTAACACTTATTAACGTGCTTCCGTATGACGAGAACGCTGCACGTGAGTATGGCAAACTAAAAGCCACGTTGCAAAAGAATGGCTGTTTAATAGGGAACATGGGCATGCTTATCGCAGCACATGCAAAATCAGTGAATATAATGCTTGTTACAAACAACACCAGTGAGTTCAAGCGAATATATGGATTAAATATTGTTGATTGGACAATTTAACCGCGAAACACTTTCTTCGGATGCCACGCACCTGCAACTGAGTCATATTCCAGTATAGCTACAAAAATCCCGTTTGAGTCATAAGCACGCAAACAAAGCAAATTTGCAGGAATCGGAGGCAGCGTAAATATTCCGCCGCAACATGCCATTTCAACCTGCTCATCAGAAAGTACAACCTGCGGCCATAACGACAGCACACTATCCATTGGCTGCACCACACTATGCCAAGATCCATCCGCAACAGTTGCTTCCAGCTGATCAAGAGATATCGCCTGATTTATGTCAAACGGCCCATAAGCCGTACGCACCAACCCAGACATATGTGCCCCACACCCCAGTGCCTGCCCCAATGCATGCGCCAGCGAACGGATATAAGTCCCTTTACTACATTCTATTTCCAGCTCCAGCACAGGACGAGTAAAATTCAGCAGGTCCAAACGATAAATAGTAACCAGCCGGCTTTGAACAACTACTTGGCGACCTTCACGAGCCAGCTTATAAAGCGGCTGCCCATTCTGCTTGATAGCAGAATATTCCGGCGGGGTTTGACTGATTTCACCACGAAAGGCATCCAGCGCATTTTCGATAATATCACGTGTTATGGCAGAAGCACCTTTTACTACCGTTACTGTACCTTCGGCATCATAACTATCTGTGGTAATACCCAGCATCACACGGGCACAATAGGTTTTGCGATACTCCATTAGATATTCTGCCAAGCGGGTGGCACGCCCCAAAAATACAGGCAGAACGCCACTCGCCAACGGATCAAGCGTGCCACCGTGCCCTGCCTTGGATTCCCCTGTCAGCTTGCGCACGCGCGCCACTACTGCAAAAGAAGTAGGGCCGGATGATTTATTGATGTTTAGTATGCCATCCATAGAGAAATAGTAATCTCAGAAATGGTTGATTTGCAGAAACGAAACTTTCTGCGTATTTCACTGCTTTAGGCAATGTCAGCTTTGGTATTCCTGCTTTACCTGATCTAGCAGTTCCAGGATATGAGCCCCATGCTCAATGGAGTTATCCCACTGAAAATCCAACTCAGGTGTATAGCGCAAGCGTAAATTCCTGGATAATTCACCACGCATAAATCCAGATGCGCTATCGAGCGACTTCAAGACTTTGTCTTTTTCATCCTCGCCGCCCAGCGCGCTGACAAACACTTTGGCATATTTGAGATCAGCCGCAATATCTACCTGAGTGATAGAAATCATCACTGATAAGCGGGGATCCTTCACCTCACGGAGCAGCAAATCAGACAATTCATGTCTGATAAGGCTGTTTAAGCGTTCTAAACGATGCGCCACTTAGTAATCCACTTTCTCATTGTGATAAAACTCCAAGATATCGCCGACCTGAAAACTGTTGAAGTTATTCAGCCCGATGCCGCATTCATAGCCGGCAGCAACGTCGCGCACGTTATCTTTAAAGCGCCGCAAGCTGAGCACGGTAGTATCAGCCATTACTTTATCAGCGCGATTGATGCGTACATGACTATCACGCCGGATCTTGCCGTCTAACACAAACAAGCCGGCGACCTGCGTTTTCTTAGCGCCGGAGAACACTTCTTTCACATTAGCATGCCCATCCACTACTTCCTGGAATTCCGGTTCGCGCAAGCCTTTAATAGCGCGCTCCACATCATCAATCATCTCATAGATAATCTGATAGCGGCGCACGTCCACATTCTCAGCATCAGCAAGACGCTGTACATTTGATTCCACCCCGGTATTGAAAGCAATTACAATACCTTTAGAAGCAATGGCCAGATTGACATCGTTCTCATTAATATTGCCAGAGGCAACATGCACGATATTAACTTTGATATCAGTAGTACTGAGACGCTCAAGAGAAACCTTGATAGGCTCAATGGAGCCTTGTACATCGACTTTGAGCACTATAGGCAGTTCTTTCACCTGCCCTGCATTAATTTGGTCAAAGATATTGGAAAGACTCACCGGCTTGACTGTCTGTGCTGCTTCCTTGCGATGCTCTTCTTCCAGAGCTCGTGCCTGACGCTCGTTTGCGGCCACAACAACCGTATCGCCGACCTGAGGCACGCTGTGAAGCCCTAGAATGGCCACAGGAGTGGCAGGGCCTGCTTTGCGCAACTGCTTGCCGGCATCGTTATACATAGCCTTTACTTTGCCTG
>WQTJ01000059.1 GCA_009786345.1 Dehalococcoidia bacterium
CTCCTGCCATCCCGCCGAAAGCTCCTTCCCAACTCTTGGCCGGGCTTATGGAAGGTGCCATTTTGTGCCGCCCAATCAAGCCTCCCGCAAAATATGCCGTGGTGTCGCTGGCGAAGGTGCAGAATAGTGCTAATACAATCCATTTGTAACCGCTATCAAGCTGTATGAGGGCGGTATAGCGGCTGCCCAGCCAACCTAAATACAAGATGCCTGCCAGTGTAAAAGCCCAGCTTGCGCAGGCATCTTGGTGATTACGTCGAAGTATTATCCATAGTAGTGGCAGTGTCACGGCGATGCTAACAAGTATTCCGCTTTCATGGTTCCATTTGAGTTGGGGCGCAATGACAAAAAGCAGTGTTAGCATCAGTCCTAGCAACAGTGCTGGACGGCCTTTGCCGCTGGCACTTACCATTCTGTAAAATTCCCATACTCCCAAAATGGCGCATATTGAGGCGGCGATGGTGAATGCAGGGAAAAAAGCGTTAGCCCATAGCACCAGTAACAGTCCGCTGAAAAGGAATATAGAGGTTACCACTCGTTTGAGCAGCATGGTGATTACAACCCTCCGAAACGGCGTTTGCGCATGCGATAAGATTCAAGTGCTTTATCCAGCTCGGTACGATTGAAGTCAGGCCATAGCACAGAAGTGAAATAAAACTCGGCATATGCTGACTGCCACAGCAGAAAGTTGGAGATACGCAGTTCATCTGCAGTGCGTATCAGCAAATCGACATCCGGCATATCGGCAGTGTAAAGGTATTTGGCTATCAATTTTTCGTCAATATGCTCAGGGGGGATTCTTTCATCTGCAATGCGCCTTAAGGCATCGGTAATTTCCTGTCGTCCGCCATAATTTAGTGCTAATGCTAATGTCAGACCGCTGTTATTGGCAGTGAGGGAAACGGCTTTATTTATTTTTTTTACCAGTTTATCGGGAAGGCCTTCAGTGCGTCCCAGCCAGCGAATACGCACGTTATTTTCGTGCAATTCTGGCGCTTCACTATCAATAGATTCATCCAAAATATTGAATAGGCCTTTTACTTCGGTTTCCGGACGGTGCCAGTTCTCAGTTGAGAAAGCATAAAAAGTGGCGTATTTTATGTGCCCTATTTCGCTAAGGTAGCGGACTATATCATGGATAGTATTAAATCCCGCAAGATGACCTTCCAAGCGCGACATTCCGCGTTTGGTAGCCCATCTGCCGTTACCGTCCATGATAATGGCTATGTGGCTGGGAAAGATTGGTGTTGTTTTTGCCATGCTGGACTATTGTAACATATGAGATGTGCGGTGGCTATGTATTGTGTGAGTCCAATACATTTAGGGGTTATGAATCGCCCAGCATCGAAACAGTAACCTTTGCAAACTTTAAATTTAAAGTTCTTTAGGTGAGCGTTTGGGATTGGCTTTGAACCAACCTTTCTTCACTCTGTTTTCTTGCTCAAACAACTCTTTTATGCTCCAAAACAGCGTAAACCCAAGTACCGCCAAAAGCGGAGACAGGATGCCGTTCCATACGAAAAGAGAAGCCACGCAAGCGATTATCCCCGCAATAAGAAATAGAGGCCATACTTGCTTGCCAATGTAATACTCAGCCTTAATAACGATTGGATGGAAAAGACCGATAATAATGAATGAAGCCAATCCAATTACAATGCCAGTTATGTTCATGATTTTCCCTTTTTGACAGTCCGCAAGCTAACGTGAATGCAGACTTTTTATGCTATTAACAATATTTTTGAGGTCTAGATGGCTTTAACCCCCAAACTACGATGGAGAATAATAGCGTCATCTTGACAAAAAGTCTAACTAAAACTCCGCCAGTAACTTGGCTGGTTTTATAGCGTTAGTACTGGATTATTATACTTGCTTCAACTCGGTAGCTTTGGCGCTTTCCAGCCCGTCAATCATCCCAACAAAAGAGTCAGTAAGCTTTTGCAGCTTGCCCTCACCGCGTTTTAGATCATCTTGTGAGATTTCCTTATTCTTTTCAAGTTTTTTGAGATCTTCGATGGCATCGCGGCGAATGTTGCGAATAACAATTTTCTGGTCTTCAGCCATCTTCTTCACCATTTTGGCGAGCTCTGCGCGTCTCTCTTCGGAAAGAGGGGGGATATTTAAGCGTATGACGCTGCCGTCGGAATTAGGTGTCAGTCCGATGTTGGCTTTTAAAATAGCTTTTTCAATCCCGCTCAGTATGTTAGGATCCCAAGGCTGAATAATCAGCAAACTTGTGCCGGAAACAGCAACATTGGCGATGTGATTCATTGGAGTGGGGATGCCATTATAATCTATGCGCACATGCTCAATCAGCGCAGGGCTTGCGCGTCCTGTGCGCACACTGGCTAAATCACGCTTGAGCACATCAACGGATACTTTCATTTTCTCTTCGGCTTTGAGCAGTGTGGGCTCTATCATTTTCTATCCTCCCCATTAATCAATGTGCCAATTTGCTCGCCGCTTAGGGCACGTTCAATGTTGTGTTCTGCTTGAAGATCGAAAACAATTACTGGCAGCTTGTTATCCATGCATAAAGAAAGGGCTGTTGTATCCATGACTTGAAGGCGCATGTTGAGTGCTTGCATGTAGGTTAAGTGATCAAATTTCTTTGCGTTGGGATTCTTGCGAGGGTCAGCATCATATACGCCGTCCACACAGTTTTTAGTCATTAAAAGCACATCAACTCCCAATTCAATAGACCTTAGAGCGGCAGCAGTATCAGTTGTCATATAGGGGTTGCCTGTTCCTCCTGCCAAAATGACCACACGGCCTTTTTCCATGTGGCGGATGGCACGGAGGCGGATAAATGGTTCTGCTACTTGTTGTATTGTGAGAGCGGATTGCACACGTGTTTCAACGCCGATTTTACCCAAAGTATCCTGCAGCGCCAAAGCGTTGATGGCAGTAGCCAGCATACCAGCGTAATCAGCGGTAACGCGATCAAAGCCAGCTTTTTCAGCAATTGCACCGCGCCAAATATTGCCGGCACCAACTACGATAGCTACTTCCACGCCCATGTCGTGGGCTTGCTTGACGCGGTGAGCTACGTCAGAAATAGTGGCGGCATCAATGTCAGTATCGGCTCGCCCGCCCTTGAGGGCTTCGCCGCTGAGTTTTAGTAAAACCCGTTTGTATTTGGCCTGGGCCATCAGCTCAGTCCTTAGTGTTTATTCAGTATAAACGCCGATTTCAAAACGTGAAAAGCGATTTACGCGGACATTCTCACCTGTACGGGCGATGACATCCACAATCAAATCCTTGATAGTTTTAGATGGGTCTTTTATAAAAGACTGATCCATAAGACTGATTACTTCGCCTTCCGGAATTTCAAAACCAGCAGGTATTTGATCAGCTAATATGTAACTGGGGTTCATGGCGGCTATCTGCATGGCGATGTCGCGCGCCAAATGTTTGAACTCTTCGGTGCGAGCTACAAAATCAGTTTCACAGTTCAACTCTACCATAGCACCGATACGTCCGCCGGTATGAATATATGTTTCCACCAACCCATTGGCGGTAGTGCGGTCAGCTTTCTTAGCTGCTTTTGCACACCCCCGCTCTTTGAGCAGTTCTGCGGCTTTGCCTAAGTCGCCTTGAGTTTCTATAAGGGCGGCACGGCAATCCATAATTCCCGCACCGCATTTTTCTCTTAGTTCTTTGATACTATCGGTTGAAATTTCCACGTATTTCTCCTTGAATTACAGGCCTGCTACAGGAGCCTTGTCGGTGTTCTCATCAAGAACCGGTACGTCCCCTTTTTCTACAGCTACAGTCATTTCACCTTTGGCTTCAAGAACAACATTGGCGATTTTGTTAGCCACTAGCTTGATGGCACGTATGGCATCGTCATTGGATGGAATTGGAGCATCAATTTCATCAGGGTTGCAGTTGGTATCTACCATAGCCACTACAGGGATTCCCACTCTCTGGGCCTCAGCGATGGCGATGCGCTCTTTAGATGGGTCTACGATGAACATCACATCTGGCAACGCTGTCATTTCTTTGATGCCGCCAAATTGTATGTTCATTTGTTCAATTTCTTCAGTTAGTTTCTGAGCTTCTTTCTTGGGCAGACGGGCTAATTCACCTTTGGATTGCTGATCTTCTAGGCGTACTAGATAGTCAATCCGTCCTTGAATTGCAGCGAAATTTGTGAGAGTTCCCCCAACCCAACGCTGATTTACATAGAACATGCCAGCACGTTGGGCTTCTTCCTGTATAATAGATTGGGCTTGTTTCTTGGTGCCTACGAATAGAACTTTGCCGCCTTCACCTACAATCTCTCTTATAAAATCGCTGGCTTTGTCTAGCATGGAAGCGGTTTGTTCTAGGTCAATAATGTGAATGCCGTTGCGCTTGGTAAAGATATATTTCTTCATGCGCGGGTGCCACCTGCTGGTTTGATGACCGAAGTGAGCACCAGCCTCTAATAACTCTTTAATAGTTGCTGTATCAGCCAAGAAATCCTCCCTTATGCCTATCGAAACTCATTTTAACACATCAGTATAACACACAGATGTAATGCCAGCAAGAGCTCGCATTGACTCATAAATAATAACGTCGAAAGAAGTATCGTTGACTCAAAATAAAATAACGCTGAAATTTGTATCATCCGATGGGATAATCG
>WQTJ01000060.1 GCA_009786345.1 Dehalococcoidia bacterium
AATGACATAAGGGATAGTCATCAATCCCCCGAGCCATATTGAAGGGTTGATCATTCCGGTATAGCTTGGTTTGAACCAGTAAGCTAATGCGATATCTTTATAATTTTCAGGACGGAATAATGCCCCGTAGAAGTACAACGAGCCGCTAGGGGATAATAGCCACTCCCATGGGCGTGAAGGGAAAGCTCCTCCATAAGCGAATTTAATGCTATTGGTACTGTTAAGAGCTCTTCGGATTGTGCCTAATACTCCCTCGTCCCAGTGCCCCCATACTACAAACGGTATCCATTTGCCCCAAATGATCATATCTAATATGCCGTAAAACAAGAAGAACGTTACAGGCGCCAATATCATTGAAGCGAAAAATATGATGGGGTTGGAATATGTTTTCCAGAAACTTGGCCTGACTGCTTCTGCACTAGATGCTTGAGCAGTTTCCTCTGCTAGGGGGGCGCTGGATGTAGACCTGGTGGATGTTTCAGCAATTTGCACACTATTGGTTGATTGAACAGTGGTGATGTACGTATCTGCTGATTGTTCACTATCAGTGGTTGCAGATGCGGCAACACCAGTTTCAATGGCTGGATATTCCTCAGTATGAACTGATTCAGGCGTATCAACTACGCTTGCTTCTGACAAGGCTGACGGGGGATTTTTTGTGCGTGGTACTGTATTAGACATGTAGCTGATAAACCAGTGAAGCCCAATAGGTATGACGGCCAGCGCTCCGCTGAATTTACATAGTCCTGCCAAACCAATAAAAACGGCAGATAGCCACCACCACCGCTGTCCTTTCAGATAACTCCAGAAAGCAAATATGGTGAATGCAACAAGGTATATATCCAGCATGGCTATGCCGCTGTGGATAAACATTAGGTTATCTAACCCTAGCAGCATGGTGGCTATAAAAGCAGTTTTATGCGAAGTGCCAAGTTTGCGGCAAATATCGTAAAAAGCTATCAGCGCAACTGTGCTAATCAGCACGGATGGTAACCGCCAGCCCCATTGATTATCGCCGAAGAGCTCAACGCCGCCTACAATAAGGAGTTTGGCCAGTGGCGGATGTTCTGTGCGATCTGTTCCTTCACCAGTCAGAATGCGGCGGGCATCTGTGATGTAATGATGTTCGTCAAACAATAGGGCGTCTGGTCTTGTGATAGTAGCCAGATGCAGGCCAAGTATTACCAAAAGCAGTACTAGCAGCGGGAAGTACTGCCAGTGGATTAATTTTTTGAAGCTTCTTTTTATCGTTTCTTCCATGTCCATAAGCTGTTGGCGATAAAGTTCCAGAGCATGGCTACAGCAACACCAACCAAGTTTAACATAATATACGATCCATTGGACTTGTCGGTCAACACGATAGTTGTAAGCCAGTTAAGTATGCCGCCAGGAATGCTGAAAAAGTTATAGCGCAGACAGTTTATTATTAAGGTACTGCTTCCGCTCTGCCTGCGGTCTCTGAAAGTGAAATAGTTGTTAAGGATGAAGTTTGTTAAGATGGACACTTCTATGGCTACCAGCAGCGCAATGCGAATATCCCAGTTGAGCATACTTTGATCATGCAACAGCCATAATATACCTAAGTTTACTATTGTGCCGGAGACGCCAACAAGCAGGAATTTCAGGAAGCGCAGTATCTCACCACTGCGGTGCATTAGACTGAATAGATGTTTTAGATATTCACCTTCTTGGCTGATATTGAGTTTGCTTTGGCCTTTTTCGCGTAGCTGAAACATGAATGGCACTTCACTAACTTTGCTTGCCTTACCTACTACCAGCATTTCCAGCAGTATTTTATAGCCAATAGGTGATAGTTTGACCTCATCAATCACACTGCTCTTGAAAACGAAAAAACCGGACATAGGGTCTTTAACCTGGCGGCTGTGAGGAAGAAATATGTGTGCCAGCATAATAGCTCCGCTGGAAGTAATTTTGCGTATGGTGCTCCAGCCTGAAGTGCCTCCGCCTTTGACATAACGGCTGGCAATGGCAATATCTGCGCCATCGTGGATAGCTTTTATTAGTGCTGGTATGATTTCTGGCGGATGCTGTAAATCAGCATCCATAACCAATATTGTATCGCTGTTCACCAAGCCAAAGCCGTCAGTTACGGCGGTTGCCAACCCGCGTTTATCTTTACGTACAATTACCCGTGCCGGATAGCGAGTTGATAGAGAGTTAATAAGCTCTGCCGTGCCATCGCGGCTGTTGTCATCAACGAACAGTACCTCGTAGTTTTGCTCCTGCACTGCTGCTGCAATGCGCTCCAATAACGGAGCGATGTTATCATGCTCGTTATAAGTCGGTATGAGAATGGAAAAAGTTTTAGACATGTGCCTTATTTTGCTCTACACCAAACACTATAACCTCAAATGTTCTGTGTATTCTACCATACTTGTGCTAGATTGGAATAATGATTACAACCAGCGGTATAATTTAATTAACTGAGTAAAAGTTATTTATGGGAGATGAGCCATGGAATTTAAATTCATTGTCGCAACTGTACTTGTTGGTATTGTTATTCTTATACATGTTTTGGTAGGGAGAAAATTTGCTGAAGTTGCCTATAGACAACTTCCTATAAGGAAACAAAGAGCAAATTAGCTTCGTGCCAGGCGAACGGAATTTTAGAATACCAGTCTTAATAGACGCACTGACACCCACAGGAACTTTCGCCAGCATTGCTGGCAAAGTACCAGAGTGGGTCATACGCTTTGTAGAAGCGTGTGAGAAGTTTTCCATTCCTGCTTTAATGTACGCTACAGCTCTTTATACAGAGCATACCCACTAGCCAATAAGCCAAAGCCGCCTACTATTGAAATTACTAATCCGGTCATTTGAAAAGAAACTATAGTTCCATTAACAATAAGCTCATATCTAGCGTCACTGACGACACTGTAAGATCTAAGACCATTAAGATAATGGTCTCCGGCTTTTAGGCCATTTGAAGCTGCTGATAAAATGAGCACTAAACCGACTATGAAGAAAATACCCATGACTGCCATCGCTATTAATGAGAATTTCTTTTTCAACGAAACCTCCTTATACAGAACCAAACGGATTTCCGTTTGGCACACGACTTTCGTAGAAAGTCTAGTGTGTTACGCTTCTTACACTGTGCCTAACTACAAACTGACTGAAGTTTTAATCGCTCTTAAATTACTGAACGCGAACAGAAATCGTATCGCCTATAACTCCCGGCCACATTTCTAATACCGGACCTTTGTACACAATTAGAACAAGGCTTCCTTCGGGAATATCAGTAAAATTGATTTTGTTACCATTTGCATCAAAAATAGCATTGTTATTGCTTGAATTCTTAAACGAAAGAGTGAATTCGCCTCTATGGTTTATATCATTTTCAGATATGCCCTTTACATGTAAATAGGATTCATGGCTCTGAATCACATGCGCATGAAACTGCTTTCCAAAAACTGGTAATGCCGCATTTTTTACTCTGCTTAATGTTGTAAGGCCTCCTGTCTCTCCTGAATCTGATATAGGATTTTCAATAACTAGGGTGTTGTTATCTCTGAAAGAGTAGTCTGCTGCTATTGAAGCTATCTCGAAATCAACTAAATCAAATGTTATTTTGGAGCCGTGAAGAGAGTATGTTCCTTCTGCAGCACCAATGCCTGAAAATAAAAACTTCCCATCACCATAAAACGTGTACCAGTCACCTTTACTATCTTCCCATACACCTACGATTGAGGGATTAGACGAGCAGGATGTTACAGATATAGACAATAAGACTATGGTAGCTATAGCTGCAAAAAGTAAGCGTTTCATTTTTCCCTCCTACTAGCCAACCGTGTCCGCTGAATAGTTCATTCTAATATCAGCAAACTAATATAGTCAAATACCAGCACGTTGTAGCCGCTCCTCTGATTTCATGCAGAGCGTCATTTTTATATGCTTTCCATAACTCACTGTTTCTGTAAAATTTCTGAAAAGTATCAGTTTTCGCCCAAAAAGGGGTGTAAAAAAGCCCTCAAAGTGACCCTATAAGTGAGGGGGTATTACTTTTTTCTCTATTTCCCGGATTTTTACCCGAAATAGCGCCTTCAAAGTGACCCTTATAGTGGAGGGATATTACTTTTCTTCCCGAAATCATCATATTACGTTATGAGTAATTCGTTATTACACAGCTAACCCAGCATTTCAATCCATGTCTAAAACACAACTTCATGCCGCATAGGAATCTTAATAAGTAGGAGGAATAAATCATATCGAGAAAGTAAACAGATGCGTATTCGGTACGCTAAGCCTGCGAGGACAACTTGGCCCGAAGTTGCCACTGGCGACACAATGCCAAACCACAGATAGCAACACCCTTTAACCAACCCAAACCATTCAACCGCCAGAAAAGCATTTGAATTAACGACATTGGCACTTGATTGTGCCGCAAAGGAAGAAAACAACACTATGACCGAAACTACAACAACAGAAATAATGACAGCGGAAGCTGCGCTTCAGGAACTGCAAAAAAGATTCTCTATGGAAGCTATACAAAGAGTGTTCTCATACTACGGTAACGGTATACTGCACCCCATTAAGACAATGGTCTAGCTAAGCGAGTAAAATGGCTCTGGAAGGACAGAGCCATGAAACGAAGAAAATGGGATCCCAA
>WQTJ01000061.1 GCA_009786345.1 Dehalococcoidia bacterium
CTGCGCTTGGAGGGACTCGTTTTTGGAATTATGCCTCAGAAGAAGATGCTTTATTTGATGTGTTGCGTCTATCTAGAGGGATGACGTTAAAGAATGCGGCGGCTGGTCTTAAGCTTGGCGGTGGTAAAGCAGTCATTATTGGCGATCCAAAACAGTTAAAATCTAGAGAATTTTTTCGCGTGTACGGTAAATTCATAGATGCGTTATGCGGCCAATATTACACAGCAGAGGATGTTAATACAAGTGCTAGTGATATCGCTTACATAAATGAGGTTACGAAGTTTGTATCGGGAACTCCTGATGTGAGCGGTGACCCTTCGCCTTTTACTGCTCGTGGTGTCTATATGGGCATGAAAGCAGGCGCTAGTGTTAAATTTGGTTCTGATTCTTTTAAAGGTAAAACAATCGTGGTGCAAGGACTTGGAAGCGTAGGATATTTACTCTGTAAATACTTACAAAAAGAAGGGGCTAATCTCAAAATTTATGATATTAATTCTGCTGTAATGGAAAAAGCTATAAAAGAACTGGGCGCTACTGCTATCACATCTGAAGAAGTTTTAACGACAGAATGCGATGTATTCTCGCCATGTGCGCTTGGCGCGGTGTTAAATACAAATAATGTGGGCAATTTAAAATGCAAACTCGTAGCTGGCGCGGCTAATAATGTCCTTTTAGACGCGGCAACTGGAGACGCATTGAATAGTATGGATATCTTATACTTGCCGGATTATATTATCAACGCAGGTGGTGTAATTAATTGTGGTATGGAGATACCTGATGGTAATTACGATGTTGATGTAATCAATGCTAAAGTTGATCAGATATACGACACGACACTTAAGATAATTGCGCTTTCCAAAGAAAAACATGTGAGTACATATAGAGCGGCTGATGAGTATGCAGGAAGTATTGTAGCCGCTGGTAGAAAGTAGAGTAGTAATAACTTACTACCTTAAATAGTTAGCAATAGCCTGATACCATGTGGTATCAGGCTATTGCATATGGCTGTTACGTCAGTTAATAGCATGCGATAGTGGATGTGTGATACCAATGAGAATTGTAAGGTTTCAAATAGGTAATTGTACGGGCTATGGTGTTGTTGATGGCACAGATATCAATCAGCTTAAAGGCACTCCATTCAATGGCATTTACTATTCAGGACAAAACTTTAAATTAAGCGATGTTAAATTGCTAGCGCCTTGCTGCTCCAGCAAGGTGGTGGCTATTGGCCTCAACTACAAAGCACATGCCGCAGAGTTGAAACATGACATTCCTGAATCACCGCTAATGTTCTTGAAACCTTCAACGGCAGTTATTGGACATGGCGATGACATAATCTATCCTGTTATTTCTAAACAGGTGGATTTTGAAGGCGAACTGGGCGTTGTTATTGGCAAACAAGCATATTTGGTGTCAACTGCTGATGCTCTTAAATATGTATTGGGTTATACGTGTTTCAACGATGTTACTGCTCGTGACTTACAAAGGAAAGATGGACAGTGGACGCGTGCAAAGGGCTTTGATACTTTTGCTGCCGTTGGCCCATGGGTAGAGACAAATCTTGATACATCTGCGCTTAAGCTGGAAACGTTTCTTAATGGTGAGTTAAAGCAAAGCAGTAATACGGCAAATATGATTTTCTCAGTGGCTGAACTTGTTAGTGCTGTTTCACAGGTAATGACGCTGTTGCCGGGTGATATTATTGCCAGCGGTACGCCTAATGGTATTGGTCCTATGCAGATTGGAGATGAGGTGGAAGTAAAAATAGATGGTATTGGCAGTTTGCAAAACAGAGTACGCCATCACTAGCGCCAACTTGTTTGATGAGGCTTAATAGTAGGAGTGCTGTTTTTTAACTTTCCTTTGCTTTCTTCTGCAATTGGTATAGTTTTGTAATAGCATCAAGCGGCGAAAGCGTATCAATATTAAGTGATTCCAGCTCTCTTATAAATTCTGTTTTGGGTGCGAAGAAAGACAATTGAGGTGTAGTTTGCGAAGCCTTTCCTATATCAGGTGCTGACAAAGACTTTTTATTGCTGTGTTTTTCCAGATCTGCAAGAATATCTCTTGCCCGATTTACGACTGTGTGCGGCAATCCAGCTAGTTGTGCTACATGTATACCATAGCTTTTGTCTATGCCTCCGGGCACTATTTTGTGCATAAATATTACGTTACCATGTTCTTCAGATACTGCTACGTTGAAATTGCGCACGTGAGGCAGGTTGTCCGCAAGTGCCACCAACTCGTGATAATGCGTGGCAAAGAGTGTGTGTGCTCCTTTTAGTGTGTTGTGGATGTATTCGACGGTTGCTTGTGCTATTGCTAACCCGTCGTATGTGCTAGTACCACGTCCGATTTCATCAAGTATAAGTAAAGAATGCGATGTGGCATTGTTGAGAATATTCGCCGTTTCCACCATCTCTACCATGAAAGTAGATTTGCCTGAGGATAAATCATCATGTGCGCCGATACGGGTGAAAATACGATCTACTAAACCTATAACTGCTTTTGTTGCTGGAACGTAGCTTCCAATTTGGGCCATGAGTGTTATGATGGCAACCTGTTTTAGATATGTTGATTTACCAGCCATGTTTGGTCCGGTAAGAATGATAATTTGTGCTTCTTGCTCTGATAAGCGAATGTCATTAGAAACAAATTGTCCTGTTGGTAGTGTTTGTTCTACTACAGGGTGTCGTCCACCTGTGATTTCAATTACTTGGCTATCGGTCAGTTCCGGGCATACATATCCGTAGCGCAATGCCACCTCGCCAAGTGATACGAACACGTCTAGTTCGGCAAGCGCGCTTGCAAGTGTAAGCAATGCTTCTGATGAGAGGGCAATTTGTCGGCATATCTGTTTGAAAAGAGAAATTTCCAGTGCCTCTAAGTGCTCGCGGGCATTAAGAATAAGTGATTCATACTCTTTCAATTCTGTGGTGTAATAGCGTTCTCCGTTGGCTGTGGTCTGTTTGCGGATATATTCCGGCGGCACTTGTGATAAGTTAGCTTGTGATACTTCAATATAGTAGCCGAATACATTGTTGAATCCGATTTTAAGGTTTTTAATGCCTGTTTTATCCCGCTCTCGTCGTTCCAGTCCTGCAAGATACTGGCGTGCGTCGCGAGATGCGAGTTTAAGCTCGTCAATATCAGATGAAAAACCACTCTTTATAACACTTCCTTCCCCAACTGTGGAAGCAGGATTATCCTCTATCGCACTGGCGATAAGCTGAACTATATCTGGTTGGGGGTTCAAGTCTTTCATTAGCCATGCTGCATCTGATTGGAGTATGCTCAGTAGTTGTGGCATAATTGCTAATCCATGGCGTAGCGCCACCAACTCACGCGGGAGTATTATTTCGCTGTGAATGCGGTTAACTAAGCGCTCAAGATCTGGCACTTTATCTAGTAGTATGGTTATTTCTCTTCGCAATAGCGAATCGCTGAAGAAGTAGGCGACTGCCTCTTGACGGCGTTTAAGTTCTGGCAATTGTAATAATGGCTGATTTAGCCATCTCTTTAGTAGTCGCCCACCCATAGCAGTTTTACTTTCATCAAGAGTATCAAGTAGTGAACCATGTATGGTGCCGGAAGCTAGCCCTTTGAATATCTCTAAGTTGTCGCGGGAGATGCCATCAATGGACATAAAAGTATCAGTGGAATATGTGGAAAGACGAGTAAGTTGAGCCAATGCTTGCTTCTGTGTAGTTTCCACATAGTGCAGAGCTGCTCCAGCTGCTCGTATAGCCTGTGGAAATTTTGTACAACCGTAGCCTTCCAATGTTGAGGCCTTGAAGTGTTCTAGCAGTGTGCATTGTGCTACATCAAGATCAAACCAGCGTGGTTCTATGTAGTTGAGTGAAGTGTCTAGCCCTAATTCTAGTAAGGCTGTTCCTTCGGATGCTACAATCTCAGCGGGTGCAAGTCGTTCCAGTTCAGTGCGTAGTTTATCTATGGGAACTTGTGTGCAGGCAAATTCTGATGTAGTTATATCTATGTAAGATATTCCTGCCCATTCACTTTCCAACACTACACATGCCAGATAGTTATTGGATTTGGCTTGTAACAATTCTGGCTCAACAATAGTGCCAGGTGTTACCACTCGAACAACATCACGTTCTACCAATCCTTTGGTAGCGCCAGGCTTTGTAAGCTGCTCACAAATTGATACTCGATAGCCGGCTTGTATTAGCTTTCCAAGATAATCGTCTAGTGCATGGTATGGTATACCAGCCATTGGTATTTGTACTCCCTTACCCATACTGCGTGACGTGAGCACAAGCCCTAATACGCGAGATGTAATGCGAGCGTCTTCATCAAAGGTTTCATAAAAATCGCCTAAGCGAAAGAGCACAATGGCTCCTGGATGCTGTTTTTTGATATTGAGGTATTGAGTTCTAATTGGTGTTAATGTTTCTTTCATGATTTTATCTATTCTACTAAAAATGCAACTCGAAATAAAAGCCAACGCTAAGTTACAAGAATATGATTATGAGTTACAATATTCCTCAAAGAAATACACTTAAGGTGAGAGGTATATGATAGAAACAGATAATCGGGAAATACTTGCACTACTCAAATGCATTGATAAACGATTGGAAAACATTAACTACTATCTAGCAGATATAAAGAGGGAAATGCCTAAAGTGCCGTACTATGGCGACTTGTT
>WQTJ01000062.1 GCA_009786345.1 Dehalococcoidia bacterium
AGAAATTTATCGCTGTCATAGGCAGCTCACAAGCCACTCCTGCCGAACTAGCTGTTGCTGAACAGGTAGGACGTGAAATTGCACGTGCTGGAGCAGTACTGATATGCGGTGGCATGGGCGGAGTGATGGAAGCCGCTTGCAAGGGTGCTTATCAGGAGGAAGGGCTCACTATAGGAATACTTCCGGGAGAGACTCGCTTTCATGCCAACGAATATGTCAAAATACCTATCGTGACCGGCATCGGTTATGCACGCAATATAACTGTAGTAAAGTCTTCACAGGCAGTCATAGCCATCAGCGGAAGCTACGGCACACTATCAGAAATTGGTTATGCGCTACAAAGCGGATTACCTGTCATCGGGTTAGATACTTGGGATGTCTCACGCAAAGGCAATGAGAAAAGCCCAATTATTAAAGTCAAAACTCCAGCTGAAGCTGTAGAAACAGCATTGGAAATGATTGGTTGAGGTATTATGGAAACAATTAAAAATGTTCAAGCTTGGGAAATACTGGATTCACGCGGCAACCCCACAGTAGCGGTACGAACCGAACTTAACTCTGGTGCATATGGTGAAGCTGCTGTTCCGTCAGGTGCCAGTACAGGCAAATATGAAGCCGTTGAATTGCGCGACGGCGATAAATCACGTTATAAGGGGCTTGGTGTACTTAAGGCAGTAGATAACATTAACAGCGTTATCGCTCCAGCCTTGAAAGGAATGAACCCCGCCGAGCAGGAAAAGATAGACCGTCGTCTAATAGAAATGGACGGGACAGAAAACAAGTCAAACTTGGGAGCTAATGCCATGCTGGGCGTGTCGCTGGCAACAGCCCATGCGGCCGCGTCATCTGTCAAAAAGCCGCTCTATAGTTATTTAAGTCATCAAGACAGCTACATATTGCCTGTTCCGCTGCTCAACATTCTCAATGGCGGAAAACACGCCTCTGACTCAACTGACTTCCAAGAATTTATGATTGCACCTGCCGGTGCACAGAGTTTTGCGCATGCTTTGCGCATGGCCGCTGAAATTTACCAAGCGCTTAAATCCATTATTAAGGAACAAAAGTTCAACACCAACGTAGGCGATGAAGGCGGCTTCGCTCCATCTCTTCCATCTAATCAGGCAGCGCTTGAGCTCATAATTGATGCAATGCAAAAAGCCGGTTATAAGCCCGGCATTGACTGCTTTATTGCCCTTGACCCTGCTTCATCCGAATTCTACGAGGATGGGACATATGTGCTGGCACGTGAAGGAAAGCGACTAAGCCGCCAGCAGATGGTTGACTATTACGTAAAGTGGACACGCGAGTACCCCATTATTAGCATTGAAGATGGCATGGCCGAAGACGACTGGGAAGGGTGGAAACTGCTTTGTGGTGCCATCGGCGAACGTGTACAGCTCGTAGGCGATGATTTATATGTCACCAATATCAAGCGCCTGAGCAAAGGTATTGAACATAAAGCATCCAATTCAATTCTGATAAAACTTAACCAAATTGGAACTCTCAGCGAAACCATTGCCGCCATTAACATGGCACGTCAGGCAGGCTGGACATCTGTCGTCAGTCACCGTAGCGGCGAAACAGAAGATGTTACCATTGCAGATTTATGCGCAGGATTATCCACAGGGCAAATAAAAACTGGTGCTCCTTGCCGCTCTGAGCGCACTGCTAAGTATAACCGCCTGCTTCGTATTGAGAGCGAACTGGGTGTAAAAGCCAAATACGCAGGGATGGAAGCTTATTACAATTTAAAACGCTAATTTCGTGTCTGTTAGCTTATATACAAAGCTTTGGCGTTAGCTAATTATTTTCAAGTATTCTTCAATTCTCTCTAAAACGTAATTAGCAAACATCCTCTCAATTTTTTCCGTCTTACCTGAACGGTCATATTCGCTAAAGCTGTCGTAGTAATCTTTGCAGTCGGTGAATTTTATATCTACCGGCGGATAGCCTGCTTTCATAAGTTCTAGATTCGCAAGTAATCTTCCCGTTCTGCCATTACCATCTATAAACGGATGTATGCGCTCAAACTGAATGTGAAAAACTGCAATCTTCTTAACAATATTTTTGGCACTATTCGAGTATACGCTTACCAGTTCTTGCATCAAATCTGGAATTTTATGCGGATTCGGTGGCGTATGCACTGCTCCAAGTATTCGCACAGCTACTTTGCGGTAAACTCCTCTTTCTGCGAGTCTGTCATTTAGCACAATCGAATGAATCTCTTTTATGACTCCCTCACTAAGAAAGACTTTATTTGAAACTAATTCACAAACGTAATTAAACGCATCCCTATGTTGTGTTGCTTCAAGGTGGTCCTTAAATGGCTTCTTATCAATTGTAATCCCTTGCAATACCATTGCCGTTTCCTGAAGTGTTAATGTGTTGCCCTCTATGGCATTTGAGTTATATGTATACTCAATCATAAAGTCTTCATTCAGTCGCTTGAGTTCACCAGAGGTTAATGGTCTGCGCTTGCTAAGTTCTTCTTTTTTAACTTCTATTTTATCGTAAACCTCAGTAAGTGTTAGTTCTTTGAATCTTCCGTCAGATGGCTTCTTCGCATTTTCAGGAATGCTAAAACTTTTACCTGCGCGGATTACACCTGTTATTTTCCCTTGTTCGCATAGTGTGCGCACACGCCTTTGGCTTATGCCCCATTTCTCTGCTGCTTGCTTTGTTGTAATATAGTTCATCGCATTATTCCTCTCTATGCCATAATTTTAGCATTTTGAGGAATAATAGCCAAGTAGCTATGCCAGTATATAGCCATTGAATCTGCTATAGATGACTTTGAAGATGAGCTAGTTGCACAATGCGCAACTAAAATCAAAGCAGAGTACATTAACACAAGGAATACCAAGCACTTTGCGAAATCAATGGTAAAGCCTATAACACCTGAGGATTTGTTAAACCGTTTTCACAAAATATTATTAGTGAAAATGAGCTATTCGATAGCTAAGACGATACAAGTCCGCATGAACAATTGTAGTTTTGCCAACCAGCCTCACAACCATTAAAATAATGGCGGCATGCAAAATACCAAAAACATCATAGGCATTACAACAACTGTTCCCAGTGAAGTATTACTAGCAGCAGGTTACACACCATTAGACCTCAACAATATCTTCATCAATCACCCGGACCCGGGGCAATTAGTACGTAATGCAGAAAGAGCAGGTTTCCCGCTCAACACATGTGCTTGGATTAAGGGTCTCTACAGCGTATGCATGGAATACCACATCAATACCGTTCTATGCGTCACTACTGGCGACTGCTCCAACACCAGCATGCTTATGGAAGTGCTCAAAATGCGAGGCGTAACCACTATTCCTTTCGCATATCCTGACTATCCCAATGTAGATAAAATGCAAACAGCCCTTGAAGGATTAGCTGATAAGCTTGGAACCGACCTTGCGGCTGCTGAGCAAATACGGCTGCAACTTATCAATTGCCGCACTACTGCGCGGGAACTAGACCGCCTCACATGGGAGGAAAACCGCATCAGCGGCATGGAAAACCACTATTGGCTGGTTTCCAGTTCTGATTTCAACCAGAATGCAAAACAATACCACTTAGATGTACAAAACCTCATTGCAAACGCAATGCAGCGGCGACGTTACAATACAGATGAGCTTAGGCTGGCTTTTATAGGAGTGCCGCCTGTTTATGGCAAAGATTTATATCCATTTCTGGAGCAAAACGGAGGCAGGGTAGTATATAATGAAATCCAGCACCAATTCGCCATGCTTTCGGATAGTGCTACATTGGCTCAGCAATACTCTGATTACACATATCCTTATGGCATTGATGGGCGTATCCATGCTATTGAAAATGAAATTGAAAGACGAGGTATTGACGGAGTCATCCACTATGTACAGGCTTTCTGCCATCGTGCCATTGGAGACATTATTTTCCGCAACCGCTTATCATTGCCTATTCTTACAATTGAGGGAAATACCGAATTTGGCCTCACACAACCCTTGAAAACACGACTGGAAGCATTTATAGACATGATGGCTCAGATAAGATTGAAATCACAAGCTGTAAACTAAAGTCATTAGAAAGAATAAACTTCAAAACAATCATTAATAATAAAAAAGGAGTCGCAAAATGGCAATCAAAGTAGGCATCAATGGGTTCGGGCGCATAGGTCGTCTAACTCTGCGCACAATAAAGCAGTACCACGCAGATGAAATTGAAGTGGTTGCTATTAATGATCTAACAGACACAAAGACCAATGCACATCTATTCAAGTGGGATACCACCTATGGGCGATATGGTGGTAGCGTCAGTGCGGCAGATAACACTATCAACATTGATAATTCAAAAATCCGCGTCTTCGCCGAAAAAGACCCCGCCGCCATTCCATGGCGAGACGTTGGTGCAGATATAGTCATTGAATCCACAGGTCTTTTTACAGACGCAGACAAGGCCGCAGCTCACCTTAAAGCAGGTGCCCAAAAAGTCATCATCTCAGCCCCGGCTAAAAAAGACGATGTCACTATTGTTTTAGGTGTCAACCAAGAAAAGTATGACGCTAAAAACCATAACATCATTTCAAACGCCTCTTGCACTACCAACAGCCTCGCTCCAGCAGCCAAAATACTCCATGATAGCTTTTTCATCCAGAAAGCCATGATGAGCACCATCCATTCCTATACAAACGAT
>WQTJ01000063.1 GCA_009786345.1 Dehalococcoidia bacterium
AGTTTTTCCTTGCCATTTTTACACCCCTTTCAAATTTAGTTTATACTACTATACTAACTTTGAACCTGGTACAATTTTCGGGGGCAAGGTCACTATCGTGAATACTTTCAAATAAGGCAACTTTGCCATCAATATGAAACCATCACCCACAGGCAGTTATGGCTTTCTTATGAAGCAAGTTGCCGATCTATCCGCTAAGACTGTATCTCCAGAACAGGTAGCATACATTTCTGACTGTCTAGGATACTGGGATAATGTGGATTTTGATGACAAACGAACAGTTGCCGACAGCTTAATTTCAACAATTAGGGCTACTTGTGATAGAATTAACATTTGTTGGAAAAATTAGCTCGTTCGATCGTGTACATACCACTAGATTGTTGTACATTGTTAAATGATGCAAGGTTTGATAGAAGAAGTTATGTTAGAAGCTAATGTTGCACAACTGCTCAAGGGTAACATCGGCACTGAGAAGGTAATGTCTGTTGACGACTGCGTATATATCACAGGCTATGGAGAAAGTGCCGTAAATGGCTCGGTGAAGTTAATGCGCACAAATCGTAGTGTGCTGGTGCAAGGCAAGTTGCACACATGTATACAAGCTATTTGTGCGCGTTGTCTAGAAAGTTATCCTTGCCCACTTGAGCTAGATATCAAAGAGGAGTATTTCCCTATTACTGATGTCACCACTGGTATTATGCTAGATGAGACAGAAGAATCTGACGATTTTACTATTGACGAACACTTAATCCTAGACCTCAGCGAAGCAGTACGACAATATGCATTGCTGGCAATTCCTATGAAACCACTATGCCGTGCTGATTGTCCAGGAATAAAACTTAATTAGGAATTTTTCAAGGAGTAAACAAATGACACCATTACCGAAGAAAAAATGTTCACACGCCCGACAAGGAGAGCGCCGCGCCCATCTAAAAGCCAAAGTCGCCTCTGTTGTGGCTTGCCCTCAGTGCACACAGCCCATGCTTCCACATCATGCATGCACAACGTGCGGCACTTACAACGGACGTGAAGTTATCGAGATAAAAACGAAAGCCAAAAAGAGTTCCTAATCTCGTCTTTAGCCACTGGTATACACTCGGGAGAGATGAACTATGGATCATCTTCCTAAAGTAGCCTTTGTTTTTCCTGGCCATGGCTCACAGTTTGTAGGCATGGGCAAGGACGTGTGTAAATCGTTTCCGGTAGCACGTGCCGTGTTTGATGAGGCCGATGCTACACTTGGGTTTCCGCTTTCAAAGATTTGCTTTGAAGGACCAGCCGAAGAATTATGCCTTCCTTTCAACGTACAGCCAGCATTACTCACTTTCAGTTTGGCTTTGCTGGCTGTCATGCGCAGTAGCACTGCTTACACCAACCCAATCTATGCTGCAGGACACAGCCTTGGAGAATACACCGCCTTAGCTGCTTCCGGCATGATTGATTTACGCGATGCTATCACGTTAACTCGCCAGCGCGGGCAATTGATGTATCAGTCAGGGATGCAAAGACTGGGCACTGCAAGAATAGTTATTGGACTATCAGATGATGTGGTGGCAGAAATAGCTGCTGATGCTGGCGTTTATGTAGCCAACTATAACTACCCGGGGCAAGTGGTTATCAGCGGCGAACCCAGTCGCATTGAAAAAGCTACCATGTTAGCCAATGAGCTCGGTGCCTATAAGATAATACCAATGGCGGGAAGCGTAGCTTTTCACTCACCGCTCATGCAGTCTGCTGCAGACGGACTAGCACAAGCCATTGCCAAGATACATTTCAATGAGCCAAAATTTGCTGTAATCAGCAATATTTCTGCTTCTCCAATAACCTCAACACTAGGATTGCAGGATGAATTAACACTTCAAATGTGCAATCCAGTACAATGGAGTAAGTCAATGTCTTATTTACTATCAAAAAAAGTAGAACTGTTTGTAGAAATTGGATCCGGCAACGTGCTTGCCGGCATTATGAAGCGCACTGATAAACATGCTCACGTCACCAATATCCGTGACACTCACACACTTACAGATTATCTGCTCAATGGATTTAAGCTATGGCACTACAGGGCAAGATAGCTTTAGTCACAGGTGCCGGACGCGGCATCGGGCGCGCCATTGCGCTTAAGCTCGCCAGTGAAGGCGCGCTGGTAGCAGTAAACTCATACTCATCACAAAATGCCGAATCGGTAGCGGCAGAAATCTGCGCTGCAGGCTGGCAGGCACTAGCGTTGCCAGCCGATGTTTCTTCGTCAGAAAGTGTAAAACAGTTGGTTGACGCGCTACTGACACAGTATGAAAAATTAGACATACTGGTAAACAACGCAGGTGTTCTCTGTGATCGACTTTTACTGCATATGAGCGATGAAGATTGGGATACTGTATTGGATACCGATCTTAAGAGTGTTTTTCTATGCACACGCGCAGCTCTCAAAAGCATGTTAAACCATCGGTGGGGACGCATCATAAATATTTCCAGCGTTGCAGCTTTCGCTGGCAATCCCGGACAAGCGCACTACGCCGCTGCCAAGGCAGGCATCATCGGTTTTACTCGTGCCGCTTCACGTGAAGTGGCAAAACATGGCATTACCATCAATGCCGTAGCGCCAGGTTTCATTGAAACTGATATGACGGCTAATCTATCAAGTAAACAAAAGTCTGAAATAGTCACGCACATACCAGCAGGATTCCCGGGAACAGCACAAGACGTAGCTGAAACTGTAGCTTTCTTAGCATCTGACGCTGCTCGCTACATCACAGGGCAAGTCATCACAGTAGATGGCGGAATGACAACAGGATAAGATATTATTTAACAATATTCGGAAGCATATTATGATAAGTGAAAGACATAAAGCGCGCGAAACTGCACTGCAAGCTCTCTATGAGCTTGATTTAACCGCCCATCCATTAGTTGATGTGCTAGCACACTCTGTTGCCGAAAATAATCTCTCTGAAGAAGGAGATCAATTCGTCCGTGAACTAGTAGACGGAGTAGTAACACACAGGATGGAAATTGATGAGCAGATACGTCAGCATGCCGCAGCTTGGCCACTTGAACAGCTAGCAATGATAGACCGCAATATCCTGCGGCTTGCAATATATGAGCTTTTACACAATAATAAAGTGCCTATAAAGGTGGCTATCAACGAGGCAGTAGAATTAGCCAAGGATTTTGGTGCAGACAGTTCGCCTCGTTTTATAAATGGCGTGTTAAGTTCAATTAGTCATCTGGCTACGAGGTAGCGACTGGAGAGAAAAATTGGCAACTGTTTTTGAACGCGTGCGCAAAGTTGTATCAGCCCAAATGGGGATAGCAGAGACTGAAATAAATACTAATACTAATTTCATAGCTGACTTAGAGGCGGATTCATTGGATATGGTAGAAATGATGATGTCACTGGAAGATGAATTTAGTATCAATGGCAAGAAAATCGCCATACCCGATGAAGAAAGCGAAAAGTTGCTTTCAGTAAAGGATATCGTCGACTATGTACATAGTATCGGCATTTTAGACATTGAGGCTGCTAAGCCATCTGATAAAGGAACTCAACCGCAAACTACCGCACGCAAGCCTTTATCTCGCCATGCTTTCAGACGTCCTTGGCAACAACGCCAAGACAAAGGCAACGCGCCACAAAATCAACAGCAACAAAACCACAATAATAGCGTACAACAACAGAATAGCAATAACCAACCTCGCCGTGACAACCGCCCACAAAACCCAAGTAATCAACAATCTCAAAAATAACACCCAACAAAATACCTCAACCATAGAAAGCATTTTTATGCTACGCTCAGCGTGGTTATAGGTATCTGTAATTATGTACACAACAAAAGCTAGGCAGCGACTTTACACCTCAACTGCCATACTACTTCCTCCAGCACTCCATGCCATTTGTCTTTAAGTATATTAGTATCCAGCCTTATTTGGTTAAGTGACACTTTGATACCTTGTTGTGTAAAACGCAAGTCTTCAAGAGGGAACTGCATACCTGTTGGGCGACGTAGCACTATTTGTTCTGCTTCTGTTGATACTGATTCTAACCGCGCATTTGCAGCCAATACTTTGATACGTATAGCAAATAGCAAGTTCCGAACTTCTTCCGGCAATTCACCAAAACGATCTTTAAAATCAAATGCTACCTCTTCAATCGTCTCAATATTTTTAGCTACTGCTAAGCGTTTATAAAGCGATATCCGTGTATCAGTATCAGTCACATAGTTGTTCGGTATGAATGCTGGTTGCGGTAAATCAATGGTCGGCGGAGGCAAGCGTAATATAGGCGTAAAGGGCTTATTTTCACGTTGTGCTGCTTTTTTGGATTTCATTTCATCTACTGCATCAGCTAATAACTGTGTATAGAGATTGAAGCCTACAGAATTAATATGACCACTCTGCCGCGAGCCCAGAATATTGCCTGCCCCGCGTATCTCCAAATCACTCATAGCAATGCCAAAACCTGCCCCCAGTTCAGTGGCTTTATATATGGTTTGCAGCCGCTGGTGCGCATCCGGAGTTAACCGCTTTCCCCTATCGTATAGGAAATATGCATAGGCCATATTGGCTCCTCTTCCAACGCGTCCCCTGAGCTGGTAAAGCTGTGTCAGACCTAGCCTATCGGCTTGATTGATAATAAGAGTGTTGGCATTAGGCACATCAAGACCACTCTCAATAATAGTAGTACATAAA
>WQTJ01000064.1 GCA_009786345.1 Dehalococcoidia bacterium
TATTGCATGGCTTGTGGTTGCGTTGCTTGTCTTTATAGCGGGTATTCTCTTTGTTGAGGCATGGGATGCTATTCGCTTTAACGGCTGGGGGTTTTTTACAAGCTCAACTTGGGATCCGGTAAAAAGTGTATATGGCGCAATACCTGCTATATATGGCACATTACTTAGCTCGTTGCTGGCCTTGTTGATCGCAGTACCAATCAGTGTTGGAACGGCCGTATTCCTTTCTGAAATAGCACCTGTTTGGTTTCGTAATATTGCTTCTTTTATCATTGAAATGCTGGCAGCTATTCCAAGCGTTATCATTGGTCTGTGGGGTTTGTTTGTGCTGGTTCCATTTATGCGTGATCCTGTCCAAAAATGGCTTGGTGAAGGTTTGGGGTTTCTGCCTTTTTTTGAAGGGCCTCCATATGGTTTTGGTTTTTTATCTGCTTCCATCTTATTGTCAATAATGATCATTCCCATAATCACATCCATGAGCCGTGAGGTGCTACGTTCTGTGCCAAACGCACAGCGTGAAGCTATGTTTGCACTGGGCGCAACACGCTGGGAAACTATCAGCAAAGTAGTACTGCCATACGGGCGTTCCGGACTAGTTGGAGCAGTTATACTGGGTTTTGGGCGGGCCTTAGGGGAAACTATGGCCGTTACTATGGTTATCGGCAACATGTACAATGTGTCTATATCGCTTTTTTCACCTGGTACAACGATACCTGCTAAAGTGGCCAGTGAATTTGTTGAATCCGGCGGATTATCGCGTGCATCACTCATTGAATTGGTATTAGTGCTTTTGGTTATCACGCTGCTGATGAATGTAATAGCGCGTTTGTTGGTATGGCGTGTGACCCGCGGCAAAACGGTGAAGGAGTAGGTTATGGCTGGCCGTGCGTTGTTGCCTCGCAAGATTATTAACTACTTTATGCTGGGTGTGTGTGCTTTGGGGGCTGGGATAGCAATAATAGTAGTATGCCTCATGCTGGGTTACATTCTAGCAAAAGGTCTATCATTTATCAGCCTTGATTTTATTATTAGTGAATCTGTGCCAGCCGGGTATGAAGGCGGCGGCATGCGCAATGAAATTATTGGTACGCTCATATTGGTTGTGCTAGGGTCGCTTATAGCTGTACCGCTGGGCATGCTTACTGGGATTTTCTTGTCGGAGTTTGGTTCGCCAAAAGTTGCTGCTACTGTGCGTTTTGCTGCCGATGTATTAGCTGGAGTCCCATCTATTGTGGTAGGTGTTTTTGCATACATCGTTATTGTGAGCCAGTACGGCTATTCTGCATTTTCTGCTGGTGCAGCTCTGTCAATTATTATGATTCCAGTGGTCGCACGCACTACAGAGGAGTCGATGCGCCTAGTGCCCGGGTCATTGCGTGAGGCGGCTTTGGCACTGGGGATTACTAGGTGGCGCTCTGTCATTTTTGTTGCTATTCCTGGGGCGTTGACTGGTATAGTATCCGGTATTATGCTTGGCGTTGCGCGTATCGCCGGAGAAACAGCCCCGCTACTTTTCACGGCGCTTGGCAACAATTTCTCTTTTGAAGGCTTGGCACGGCCTATAAGTGCCTTGCCGTTGCAAATCTATAATTATGCGTTGTCATCAGATAAAAATTGGCAGGAGCAGGCTTGGGCAGGAGCTTTTTTGCTGGTGATGATAGTGTTGCTTATCAGCCTAGCGGTGCGCTGGATGAGCCGTAAGGGCAGAGCGTAAAAATTTTAATCTATGGTGGGTGGAAATATGGATACTATTATAAATGCTGAGATCAATTCTACAATGTTGCTTGACGATAGCATGCCGATACTTCAAGTGGAGAATGTAAGCGCTTATTACGGCGCATTCAGAGCGGTTAAAGACGTAAATATGAACATACCAGCAAAAGCTGTTACGGCTATCATTGGACCTTCCGGCTGCGGTAAATCTACGCTATTGCGCTGCTTTAACCGTATGCATGAGGTGGCGCATGCGGCGAGGGTTGAAGGCAAAATAATGTTTGACGGCAATAATATTTATTCCATAGGAACTGATCCTGTGCGTATCCGCTGTCACATAGGTATGGTATTCCAAAAGCCTAATCCTTTCCCGACGATGTCTGTTTTGGATAACGTTGTGGCAGGGCGGCGTCTTTCGTCATTATGGACTAAACGGTCTGAAATGGAAGAGCTAGCTGAAAAATGTTTGCGTCAGGCAGCTTTATGGGACGAGGTAAAAGATAAACTTAAGCAATCCGGAGCATCTTTGTCTGGCGGGCAGCAACAGAGATTGTGTATTGCACGCGCACTGGCTGTGCAGCCTGAAATTATCCTGATGGACGAACCATGTTCTGCTCTTGATCCCATAGCAACTATTAAAATAGAGGACTTGATGCGTACACTGACTGAAGAATACACCATTGTTGTAGTAACACATAACATGCAGCAGGCCGGGCGTGTATCTGATATGACCGCTTTTATGCTGATGAGTGACGACAGGGCTGGAGAACTGATAGAATATGGCACGACACAGCAAGTGTTTACAAACCCAAGAGATAAGCGCACTGAAGATTACATAACCGGACGCTTTGGTTAGAGGAGTGGATATATGCCCAGACTGACTTTTGAAAAACGCCTGCAAAATTTACAGGATGAGCTATTGGTAATGGGCAGTATGGTGGAAGAGGCTATCAGCCGTTCTACTGATGCGCTCAAAAACCGCAACCTTGCACTGGCGCGCCAAGTGATTGAAGGTGATAAAGCGATCAACCAAAAACGCTATGACATTGAGGAAATGTGCGTTAAACTTATCGCTACTCAGCAGCCGCTGGCGCGCGACCTGCGTGTTATTATTGCGGTACTCAACATGGTTGTTGATTTAGAGCGTATTGGCGACTATGCTGAAGGTAATGCAGAGATTGCTATTATAATCGGTGACGAGCCGCCGTTAAAGCCATTAATTGATATACCTCGCATGTCTGATAAATCCGGCGAGATGATGCATGCGGCTTTGGATGCTTTTATGCGGCGTGATGCTGATACGGCACGCAAGGTTATTGCTGAGGATTCTTTTGTTGATAATCTGTACGACCAAGTATTCCGCGAGTTGCTGACGTATATGGTTTCTGATCCTTCCACAATTAACCGTGCCATGCGCTTAATATGGGTGGCTCACAACTTGGAGCGCAGTGCTGACCGTGTCACCAACATATGCGAACGCATCGTTTTCATAGTGACCGGAAAAGTGGAAGAAGTTGGCGTTGCTAAGCGCGAATGCTAAACTTTTGCTTTAACTCTAACGAATGTGCGCTTACGCTGTATTACTCCCATTCTGACTTAGGCAAGACGTTCTTGCCTGGGTGCATCTGCTCGTAGGCTTTTTCATAGTCTGCCAAAGTGCTGCTCCCGCCCATAGAACGCAAAATACGTGTACGTTCCGCAATTGGCGGATGAGTACTCATCCAGCTGTTTATGGCACTGCGTTTGGCAAAAGGATTGATGATATACATAGGTGCTGTAGCTTTGTTGGCGGTTTTCACCTGTGCAGTTGAATTACCTAGCTTATCCAAGGCTGACGCTAGCCCTTCGGGATATCGTGTATATAGTGCCGCTGAAGCATCGGCTAGATATTCGCGTTTGCGTGAGATGGCAAAATAAATCAGCTGTGCAAATAATGGCGCAAGAATCATAAGCACTAACCCGACAATCATCAAAACTGCCTGAAAGGCTCCTCCGGAGTCGCGGCTGTTGGATCTTTTTCCGCCACCCCAGAACATGACACGCGTGGCATACCACGATATGATGACAATGGAACCCAGCATTACGGAAGTAACGGTCATCAGCAACACGTCACGGTTTTTAATGTGGCTTATTTCGTGAGCTATCACTCCTTGCAGTTCATCACGGTTGAGTGCTGCGCGCAAACCAGAGGTGACAGTGACGGAGGCTTTGTTAAAGTTACGTCCGGTAGCAAATGCGTTAAGAGCAGTGTCGTTGACAATATAGACATCCGGTATCTTCGGTAATCCGGAAGAGATGGTCATTTCCTCTACGATATTATAAAGCTGAGGGTCATCTTCTTTGGATATCTTGCGTGCTTTTGAGATGCTCAATAGGATGTTGTCACCTTGAAAAAAAGTGACTAAGCTCATGATGATCCATATAGCTGCCGCAATAGCAAGGCCGCCTATGATGCTGCCGAGAAAATACAGACCCACTACGTAGCCTAAGCCCAACAACAACAGGCACATAGCTAACATCAGTACTCCTGAGCGTATGCGGTTGGATTTAATCTGTTCCCACATAGGTCAGAGTACCTCTAGTTAAAGCTTACTTTGGGAGCGTTTTTCTCATCGGGAGCAGTTATCTCAAAAAATGCTTCAGCCTTAAAACCAAACATACCAGCTACCAGCACAGAAGGGAACATTTGAGTCTTATTGTTATAACGCAGTACAGTGTCGTTATAAAACTGGCGGGAGAAAGAAATGCGATTCTCAGTGGATGTGAGCTCTTCCTGCAACGCTAAGAAGTTTTTGCTGGCTTTCAAATCTGGATAAGCTTCTGCTACTACCAGCAAACGGGATATTGCTGAACCAAGATTGCCTTCCAGCTTGCCTCGTGTAGCAGCATCAGAAGAAGAGGCTGCTTGTGCCAAGTTGCGCGCCTTGGTTACGTTTTCAAATACCTCACGTTCATGCTTGGCATAACCTTTGACAGTTTCCACAAGATTTGGAATGAGATCATAGCGGCGC
>WQTJ01000065.1 GCA_009786345.1 Dehalococcoidia bacterium
GAAGAACAAGAAGACCAACATGCTCTGGTTGGCTGCCACAGTTATTGCTGGTATAGTTGGCATCATTGTCTTCATACTCACCGAAAACATGAATAATCCTATGACACTGGTTGACTGGTGGACTATTCTTAACTTCATCATCCTTATCATTGGCTTATTAGGCGTTTGCTTCACTTTCAATACCGAAAATAAGACATCTAAATTGTCGCACAGATAACACTGATTTATTTCAACAGAGATGGGCATGAAACTTTTGAAGTTTCATGCCCATCTCTGTTTTCAGCTAATTGTGCTAGAGGTGTGAACGAAACAGAAACCCACCAAGCTATGCGGGTGCGCGGAAGGAGTTTTACAACAATCAGCTTATGTATACAACCATGTAAGGCAGATTATGCCGTACGCATTGTAGACACCATTGCTCGTAGCGGAGGGCGCATGATGGCTAGTGCCATTGCCGAAAAGGCATACATAACTTCTAGCCATTTGCGCAAGATTTTATACATGCTTTCAGCCAGAAGACTTGTTTTATCTTACAGGGGAACTTACTGAGGATATGAACTTGCTTGACCTATGGATAAAATCACTGGTCATGATGTACTCTGTGTCATTGGCGGATCCCTTGTTTTCAACTGCTGTTATTGGAAAAAACCAGGTGCATCAGAATTCCATGCAAGAATTGTGCCTTTATCACCACCTTGCCGCCTTGCTGCTCACATGGCCACTCAATTGTCCTCTGTAAGCTTTGCTGATGTGGTTAACATGCAACAGTAAGATGGTTGAATACCGGGTTGGTGCTGACATAAGGCTTGTAATCCAGAGACATTTATGTGGACAGCCCTTGCTTATAAGGCGGCTCTGTATTCTGCCGTAGAGTCACTAGATATTTATATATATCCTCGCCGTTGCGGTATTTGCTACGGTCATATTTGTCATAGTGTACGATATCGGTCAGCGGGCGGCGGTACGATGGTTTGGGCTGGTAAGTTGGGTACCCGATAGCTGCGAGTGTATGCACTTCCAATATTTCTGGTATGTCTAGGATTCTTTTTAGTGCTTGCCCCCATGGACGGTTGACGCTTATCCATTCTGAACTTAGCCCTGCGGCTGCCGCTGCCAAGTGTAGCATTTGAGAGGCGTTAGCCATGTTTTTAAGATAAATAGCGTCAGCTGCGCCTTCTGTCACCAGAAAACTAGCACCAAGTACTGTGGCTTGGTATGTGCGCCTATCACCTACAATGGTGATAATTACTGGTGCATCTTGAAATGATGGAGTGGTGAGAGGTGAGCGCAGGTGGTGGTGGCGCAATTCTGGTACGCGCATTTGCTCAATGACGTAGGCCTCGTTATTAGGTGCCAGCCATGAATCAACGATGCGGGCGCGAATAGCTGCATCTTGTACCACTACAAATTCCCAAGGTTGGGCGTTGGCGCCAGACATAGCCCAGCGCCCTGCCTCCAATATTTTTTCAAGCAATTCCGGCGGTACAGGGTCAGTCTTAAAACGGCGCACGCTGCGGCGAGTATGTACCAAGCTCAGAAAATCATCAATGTTCAATGGAGGGGTTCCTTTTCTGGCATGTAGCCTTGTTGGTATGGTTTTTCAGTAGTACTGCGTAATTCGCGAATGAAATTCTGTATGTCTGTAGCAGATCGTAACTTGCTGTGGTCGTATTTATCATAGTGCACTATTCCCGCAAGTGGACGGCGTTCAGCACATTTTGGAGAATAAGCAGGATATCCTAAAGCTACCATAGTGTGTACTTCTAGTGTGCTTGGTATATCCAATATGCGCTTGATTTCACTAGCCCACATACGTGTGATACTAATCCACATAGCACCCAGCCCCGTAGCTGTAGCTGCCATGTGTAAGATGTGAGTTGCATTAGCCATGTTCTTAATATAAGTGGCATGGGGCGCCCCTTCTGCGACAAGAAAATTAGCACCCAGTGAGGTGGCTTGATAGGTGCGGCGATCCCCAATTACTACTATGATGATAGGCGCATCCTTGAAAACGGCGGTAGTGGCAAATTCACGCAGCGGCGGCAATCTTAACTCAGCTATGCGAGTTTGCTCAATGGCGTACATTTCCTTATGCGGTTCAAACCATGATTGTGCTATTTTTAAGCGTACAGCGGCGTCTTGTACTACTACAAACTCCCATGGTTGCGCATTATCTCCTGACATGGCCCAGCGTCCGGCCTCTAGTATTTTCTCCAGTAATTCTGGTGGCACAGGGTCAGGCTTAAAGCGGCGCACACTACGGCGCGAATGTGCCAATTCAATAAAGTCGTCTATATTCATTTAGCTAAGCTTGTTCCTATCTGTATGCTATAGTGTTTCGCTATTTACTCCAGCGATCGTACTCAGTTTTAGCTAACTTGCGTGTGCTACGCACAAACTGCGTTATGTCTTCCGCAGAACGGTATTTATCTAGTTCGTAATGGTTGTGGTGAACGATTTGTTCCAATGGGCGCCTTTGTCCATATTTGGGTGGTAATGCAGGATAACCTACTGCCACTATTGCGTGTACATCTAGAATGTCTGGAATCCCTAATATCTGTTTTATGGATTCACCCCAAAGACGATTGACACTGACCCATTGTGTACCCAACCCGAGTGCTGCTGCTGCTAGATGAATGTTCTGAGTGGCGTTGCCCATATTTTTCAAATAGTTGGAATCAGTGTTAGTTCCACCTTCGCCGCATATATAGTTAGCAGATAATACAGTAACTTGTAATGTGCGCCGGTCACCTAATATAACAATGAACACAGAAGCATCTTTGAACCCAATGACGACTTCTGTCCCACGGAAATGTGGAGGGCATAGTTCTGGTATACGCGTATGCTCAATGACAAAGCTCTCATTACGTACCTCTAGCCATGCCTCTACGATAGATTTTTTTATTGTTGTGTCATCTACAACTACAAATTCCCACGGCTGAGCATTAGCCCCTGACATTGCCCAGCGTCCTGCCTCCAGCATCTTTTGAATGTCTTCTGGTGCAACGACAGCATCTGGTATAAATTTGCGTGTGCTACGGCGGTTTTTCACCAGTTTTAGAAAAGCTTCTATTTCCATAAACCTAGTATCCTTATTTTTAATGGTTTCTATAGTATGTTAGACAGCCACGTATTCTAGCACTATTGGTTAATTTGCATCATGGGTCCCTGGGTCTCATGCCTCTTTTATGTAGGCGTGTTATAGTGGCGAAGTTTGCTAACTACTATTACTTTGATGTTTATATGGCAAGGCTGGCAGTAATTTATACTAGGAGATAGATTAAATTGAAACTCAGAAAGTGGATTGCCCCAATTTCCATGGTGTTGTGCTTGTGTTTGTTGCCTATGGCCTCATTGGCGTGTGGCTCAAAAGAAGAAGTTATAAGCATGCCAATGGCTTCATCTTTTAATACATGGCTTGCCACTTACGCTATTCGTGAGGGTATAGTTACTTCTGATAAGGTGAAGGTCAGCATTGAATTAGGAAATGATCACGATATTCAGATGAGATCTGGTAAATATCCTATGGGCGTGATGAATACGCATGGTTTTGCGATGGCAGTACAGAAAGAGAACCTGCAGGTTGTTGCAATCAGTTCTGTTATTTCCCATGAAGGAGCACTGGAACGCGAAGGTGTCAATTATATGTTTGCTCGAACTAGCAGTTCTATAAGCTCTCCCTTTGATTTAAAAGGTAAGAAAATTGGTTTGCCTCAACCAGAGACTGCAGCCTCCAACCTCTGTGTTTTAGCGTTGTTGCAAGAGGAGTATGGGCTGGATTTTGATGATTTTGCTTCTCTGAGTTATCATCCAGAAGCAGTGCTATGGTCTTCTCTTGAACGTGGCGATCTTGACGCTGTGTTAATAGGGAAAAATATAGGTGTACAAGCTTTGCAGGAGCCGTCTTTCAAAGTTATTTGGAATGTTGATGATGCTTTTTTTGATAAATTTGGTGCACCACTAGTGGCTTCTATACTTGTGGTCAAAGCTGATTTTTATGAGCAAAATCGTGCGACGGTAAAAATAGTTTATGACTTGCTGACAGAATCTGCTACCTATGGTGCGGCTCATATTGATGAGCTTGCACCTTTGTATGCGGCTGAGTATGGGCAGGATGCTGATTTTTACAAGGTGATATATAACGAACATTCATCTTTCAAACTTACTGAGATTAAAGATGGTGTTTATGATAGTGTGATGGGTCTTTTCAGCTTGGTTATGGCTCGTGGCCATATTGATTCTATGCTTGATCCGATGGTTGTGTTTCGTACGCCATAGTGTGTGGTTTAACGAAGCAGACATATGTGCATGAGCATATGTCTGCTTCGTTAGCGCTATATCAGTTTTAGTTTTGAGTAAAACGGTGTTATTGTCGCTTGGTTAGTCGTAGGTAAAGGATTAGTCGCAGAGCGAATGCGTAAAGTTTTGCAAACACTTTTAGCAGTTGTGGCTTTCGTTCTTCTTTGGTGGCTGTTGTCTGTGTTGGCCTCTTCTGCGTTGTTGCCCAGTCCGCAACAGGCGGTTGAGGCTCTTTTCCGTCGCTTAAGTGCTTCCAAAGGCTTGTATCATGTATGGATGACAGTCTACCGCGTTTTCTTGGGCACATTTTTGGGAGCATTCGCTGGCACGGCGTTTGGCGTTGCTACGCGCTATAGTAAATTGGCGGCAGTGGCGGTGCGTTCCGTGATTTACCCATTGTTGCAAACTGTGCCAACTATATGTTGGGCGTTGATGTTTGTATTGTGGTTTGGGTTGCGTGATATAACTCCAATTCTCTCTGTAGCGGTTGCTACGGCTCCTTTTTTTATTATCAATGTGTGGGAAGGTATGAAAGAGCTTGATAGC
>WQTJ01000066.1 GCA_009786345.1 Dehalococcoidia bacterium
CTATCCCAAACAACTGTTCTTGCACTGATAACCCCCTCTTTTGGTTATCAGTTTATTACACCCTTGCTACCCACTCAAATTAGCGAAGAGCCGATTTATCTGACCACGCATCAGGCTGCATGTTGACATCAAAATGTGTTGGGATGCGGTCTGGCAACCCGGGATATCTTATAAGTGCAATAACAATACTTGCCAAAATAACTATAAAACTTAAGACGTACCATCTCCATGGTATCTCTGATAAATCACCGCGTGAATGCGAAGATTTTGTTTCGGCGTAAGAAGAAGACGAAACTTGCCATGCGAGTGGTTCTTTCAGCTTGGTGGCTCGTTTCCAATTCGGAATGAACGCTACCGCTTGAATTACAACGAATAATAGAGGGAAATACATTGCGGCAATAAGCGATATATCTGGAATGGTACCGTACTGAATTGTAATCAATGCGATGATAATCGCTCCTCCAAGCAGGCACACTGTAACATAGCGTTTTTTCAGGCGTTTTGCTTCAGGATGATCTTGTTCTTCCAAAGGTATTTTTACGCCGAACAAGAAGGATTTTCTTGTTAGTATTGGGAGAATTGGCAATAACATGCTGCATAAAACCGCAATACTCAAACTGGTTATAAAACAGATTAGATTTACATCTTTCATAAAGATCCTCCGTTATCGGCAACACCTTTAGCTTTTTGGTAACAAGCAGTACAAGTAGCGATAAAATCACACTCATTCATATCGTGACAAATTGCCTCGGCAGCGGACAAAGAAAGTTGTTGTGAAAGTTTTGATAAGAATGCTTTGCTGTCAATGGCAGTCTGTGCTACCATTGCGCCTTTTCGTCTGTCTATGACGATGTATCCCTCGTCGCAAAGCATAGAATAAGCTTTATTAACGGTATGGAAGTTTATTCCAAGATCTGCTGCGAGACCACGTACAGACGGCAAGGGTTCACTTAGAGCGAGTTTCTTTGCTGCTATGCCTAATACTATTTGATCCCGTAATTGTTCGTATAGCGGTGATGTGCTTTGAGTATTTATTTCAATAATCAATATAATCCACCATTGATATATCTGTTATATACTTAATATAACATATGCAACAATAAGTGTCAACGATGTTTATAGTGCTCTGTTGCAATATTTTGCTTCATGGGGGGGTGTTGATATGGTGGGCATTATAGTCGCAAGGGCAGCTTGCTTGTAGGGTAAAATACGTGTATAGCTTTAGTGTAGCGCAGGCATAAAAGTGCCTTTGATTATGCTATAATGATACGAATTTCCCCCGCTGGAAAGAGTAATGTTTACACATCTGCATGTCCATACTGAATACAGCCTGCTTGATGGTATGTGCCGCATTAAACCCTTAGTGGCACGTGTCAAAGAGTTGGGCATGGCATCTATTGCTATCACTGACCATGGAGCACTCCATGGTGTGGTGCAGTTTTATCAAGTGGCCAAAGATGCTGGTATTAAGCCCATCATAGGCTGTGAAACATATGTTGCTACTGGCAGTCGCGAAGGGCGCACATCATCGGACAAGGGCAATTTCCACTTGGTTTTGTTAGCAAAAAATCAAATTGGCTGGCATAACCTTATACAACTAATTACAAAAGCTCATCTTGAAGGTTATTACTATAAACCGCGCGTAGATAAGGAATTGCTGTTTGAGTATCGCGAAGGGTTGGTGGCTCTTTCCGCATGTCTTGCCGGAGAAATCTCAAGCCTTATTCTTGCAGGGCGCTTAAATGATGCTCGTGAAACCGCCAAGTGGTATCAGCAGACTTTTGAAAATTTCTATTTGGAAATACAACGCCAGCCTATTCCTGAACTGGAGCGCGTCAATCAGGAACTTATTGCTATTGCGCATGAGTTGAATATCCCGATGGTCGCGACCAATGATGTGCATTACATCAATCAGGAAGATGCTCAAGCGCATGATATCCTGCTATGTGTAGGCACAGGGGCGACTATCCATGACGCAAAACGTATGAGGATGGATGGTGATTACTTTTACCTTAAGTCGCAGGAGGAAATGTCAGAACTTTATTCTGATATTCCTGAGGCGATAGAAAACACACAGAAGATTGTCGATATGTGTAATCTGGAGATTGAGTTTGGGCGCTCTATCCTACCGGAAATTGATCGGCCAGCTGACAAAACGCCAGAGCAGTACCTGCGTGATTTGTGCTATGAGGGTTTGCCAAAGTTTTATCAGAAAGACAGCAGAGAGGCCATAGATCGCTTGGAATATGAGCTTGACGTTATCTGCAAGATGCAGTTTGCCAACTACTTTCTGGTTGTGTGGGATATTGTGCGTTTTGTGAGGGAGCAAAACATCAGTTTCAATGTGCGCGGATCAGCTGCCTCCAGTATTGTATTGCGCTGTTTGGGTATCACAGAAATTGATCCGCTTGAGCATCACTTGGTTTTTGAGCGCTTCCTAAATTTAGAACGTCGTGAGATGCCTGATATAGATCTTGATTTTGAAGATACGCGACGTGATGAAATTATCAACTATGTTTCAGATAAGTATGGGCGTGATCACGTGGCGCAGATTATCACGTTCGGTACATTGGGGGCACGTGCTGCGCTCCGCGATGTGGGGCGTGCTTTGGGCATGCCTTATAGCGATGTAGATCGTGTGGTGCGGCTTGTGCCTTTTGCTGTTGGGATGACGCTGGATAAGGCTATTGAGGAAAATGCAGAACTCAAAAGCATCTATAACGATGATGCAACTGTGCGCAACCTGATAGATATGGCGCGGCGTGTTGAAGGTGTATCGCGCCATGCTAGTACTCATGCTGCGGGTGTGGTTATCTCAAAGGAAGGATTAACAAATTACATACCGTTGCAAAGGCTAAACAAAGGGGAAAATAATGATTTAGTAATGACACAATTCCCCATGGAGGACATAGCTCGCTTAGGGCTGCTGAAAATGGACTTATTGGGGTTAGCAAATCTTACTATTCTGGCGCGTACCAAGGAATTGATTAAATCTAATCGTGGGTTTGATATTGATCTGCATACCATCCCTCTTAACGATTCTAGGACTTTTACATTGCTAGCCTCAGGCGATACAACTGGAGTATTTCAGCTTGAAGGTTCTGGTATGCGGCGTTATATCCGCGAATTGAAACCTACTGTATTCAGCGATATTGCCGCTATGGTGGCACTCTATCGCCCTGGTCCTATGGAGCAGATACCGCGCTTCATCCGCTCTAAGCATGGAGAAGAACCTATTAGCTATCCCCATCCAGTACTGGAAGAGTTCCTCAAAGAAACTTACGGAGTAATTGTTTATCAGGAACAAGTACTATTTATTGTGCGAGAAATAGGCGGCTACTCGCTTGGCAAAGCAGATATTTTCCGCAAGGCTATGGGTAAGAAAAAAGCTGAGGTGATGGGGAAAGAGCGCAAGAATTTTGTTGATGGCTCCATTAAGCGTGGCTATACCGAAGAACTGGCGGCAGATGTTTATCATCTGATAGAGCCTTTTGCCGGGTATGCCTTTAACAAGGCTCATGCAACTAGCTATGCGCTTATTGCTTACCAAACAGCCTATCTCAAAGCAAACTACCCTGAAGAATATATCACAGGCTTGTTAATAGCCTACTGGGGCAATGCCGAGAAAGTGTCCATAGCAGTAGGAGAGTCACGCCGCCTGAAAATCAAGGTGTTACCGCCTAATATTAACAAAAGCCAAAAGCATTTTTCAATTGAAAAGACAGCTGATGGATGTGCGGCTATTCGTTTTGGCCTATCTGCGATCAAAAATGTGGGGTTATCTGCTATTGAGCCTATAATTAGAGAAAGGGATCTAGGCGGAGAGTTTAAGTCTGTAGAGGATTTATGCAAGCGTATTGATAACTCCTGCATAAATCGCCGAGTCATGGAGAGCTTGATAAAAGTGGGTGCGCTGGATGTGCTCGGCGACCGCGGTACGTTGCTTTTCAATGTAGAGCGCTTAATTGATATGGCACAACAACAGCAGAAACTGCGGGAAAGCGGTCAATCTACTATGTTTGATTTATGGGGCGCGACTGTTGCTGTGCCTACTCAAAACCTGGAAATGACGGCTTCAGCGTCCAACACTAAAGAAAAATTGGAATGGGAAAAAGAACTCACAGGAGTATATCTGTCGGAGCATCCGTTTAGCCCATATATGAGCAAGACGTCGGAGGATAACACCACACTGTGCGGGCAAGTTGATTCGGAAATGGAGGGACAAGTGGTGCGTGTGGCAGGTATGGTATCGTCACTGCGTACTATGTTGACACGTGATGGACAGACATCGGTCAGTGCTGTTATTGAAGATTTGGATGGGTGTATCGAGGTGGTAGCTTGGTCACGTGTCTATGCTCAGACCAAAGACCAATGGGTGGAAGGCAATATTCTGCTGGTTGAAGGCAAGGTTCGTGAACGTGCTGACCAGTTGCAAATTGTATGCGAACGAGTGTGGAGGTATGATTTGGGACCCCAGAAACATGAAAACTCCGTCGGGAGAACTGTGCAGGAGGCAGTAGTACTTCCTAAAGAGGAAAAAACTCCTGAACGTAAGCGGCTAACGTTGACATTGCAGCAAACTGATGACCATCAGACTGACATTGCTTTACTGCATGACGCAATTGCAATTTTACAGGATTATTCCGGTGACGATGAGGTGAACTTAACGGTGAGTAACGGCACAAAAATATTTAAGCTCAAGATGTGCCAGTTGCGCATTTCCTACAGTGATGAACTTCGCCGTCGCTTGGCTGCGCTTATTGGACCTGCAAACATCAAGGTGGAGAGTTTTAAAATCTAGCAACGGAAATGCATTATGCTTTCCAGTGCCAGCAAGCGCTTTTTA
>WQTJ01000067.1 GCA_009786345.1 Dehalococcoidia bacterium
TGTTACAACATCTAATGAGTTCCTGTCAGTGATACGCTCTCCTTGGTGGAACTCACTTTTTACACCTTGTGCGCCCATCCATTGTGTCACAAGTTTTCCGCCGCCGTGCACTACCACTACGCGCCATCCAGTGTGCGTCAGTTCTAACACGTCCAGCACAGTGGCATCTTTGCTGTCAATAACTGAACCGCCTAACTTAATGACAACCAGTTTTTGTGGCGCGTTCACCTAATCTAAATCCTTTTTAAGTAGTATAGTCGGCGTTGATTGAAACATATTCTTTGGACAAATCGCACCCCCAGCCTGTGGCACTATAGCTGCCTAGGTTAAGATTTATTTCAATACGTACTTGTTCTCGTGATAATTCGTTGCTTAAGCGTTTCATGTCAAAAGGCAGCGGAACGCCTTTGCGCATTATGGCAATGCCAGCGATATCAAGATCCAAATCTCCTTCAACCAGTGTGGCCCCGCTGCGCCCGGCAGCGACCACGATTCGCCCCCAATTTGGGTCACAGCCATGCACAGCAGTTTTTACAAGAGGTGAACTTATAATGGTATGGACTACTTTGCTGGCATCGTCATGGCTTTGCGCGCCGTGTACTGCAACTTCAATTAAGCGTGTTGCGCCTTCACCGTCACGTGCTATTTCTTTAGCTAAGTAGATACATAATGTTTCCAGTGCCTGCTGGAAAATGGCTGCATGTGGTGAATCCGTGTGTATAATATCGCCTCCAGCCATACCGTTGGAGAAAAGGAAAAGACTGTCATTTGGAGATGTGTCACCATCAACAGAAATCATGTTGAATGATTTTTCCGCTACTGCCTTAAGGCTAGTCTGCAAAAATGTCAGTTCGACTGGAGCGTCGGTGGTAATAAATCCCAATAGCGTGGCCATGTTAGGGTGCATCATCCCTGCGCCTTTAACTGTTCCACCGATGGTGAAGTTGCCGGTTGATACGGCGCAATGCTTTGGTTTGGTATCGGTCGTCATAATCGCCTTGGCCATCTCAAAACCGCCTTCGGCAGAAAGATTTATTTGGCTGATGGCTGTATTTATGAGATCTAATGGCAATCTTCGTCCGATAACACCAGTGCTGGCAACTAACATATCGGACATAGCAACTCCAACATTAGCTGCTGCCGCTGCTCCCATGTTTTGGGCGTCTGCTTGACCATACTCCCCGGTACTGGCGTTGGCGCAACCTGAATTGACGACTATTCCACGCACCGTGGCGGATGGCAGTATCTTTTGACATAGCAAAACGGAGGCAGCTTTTATTTTGTTAGTAGTAAACACACCAACTGTGTTTGTTGGCACGTCGCTACGTAGTATTGCTACATCTAAATTAAAGCGAGCATGCTTATTAATACCAGCATAAGCGGCTCCGGCCATAAAACCTTTTGGTGTGGTAACAGTTCCTTGCGGTATAAATGTAACTTCAGTATTCATAAGTTTCCAAAATATAGCATAACGTCTGAGTAATGGACAATTCGAAAAAGCGGCTACTTATAAATCACCAGCAGCCTGAAACATAATAATAAGCCGAATTAAGTTGCTGTATTAGTGGTTTGACGATGGCGCCGCTTCCAGCCAAGCATAACTAACAATTCGCCTACGGCTGCATCGTTGGCATCCTCTGCCATTGGTGTATCAGGATGGATGGTGTACTTGTTCTTGCGGCCGACCTTGGTGCGGGTAATATAACCGCCTTCCTCTAGGTCGGTAATTATTTTATGAGCTGTCCGTTCAGTAACTCCAACCATATCGCCGATTTCGCGTGCCGTACTACGCGGATGCTTGGCAATGGATGCTAAAACTAAACCATGGGTAGTGATGAAAGACCACTCTGACATATTATCTGCTATGGAAAGACGAATATTATTTCCAGTATCATCTTTCTATGTTGAATATTAGTTTGGCAGAAATTTGTGCCTATGTCAAGGACTTATAATACGAAATGAGAGACCATGCTCTCTATGTCATATATGGCTATCGTAGCTTTAGCTTTCGCTTATGTTGATACTATTGATAACTGGCGGTGTTTGAGGGTGGCTCATCTCTCCATTTGAAAATATCACAGGTACGGAGGCGATTTTCAGCACAACATCCATGCCTTCTACTACTTTTCCGAATTGGGTGTAGTTTGGTTGCCGATCCAGGTAGCGTGCATCTGCTCCAGTGCAGATAAAGAACTGGCTACCATTGGTGTTTGGCCCGGCGTTAGCCATAGCTAGCATACCTGGTTCATAAGAGTGCTTGGTAGGCAATTCATCAGCGAATTTATAACCAGGTCCGCCGCAACCTGTGCCAGTTGGGTCACCGCCTTGAATCATGAAAGTCTTGATAATGCGGTGAAAAATAACTCCATTGTAGAACTTGTTGCGTGTCAGAAAAACAAAATTGTTCACAGTGTTAGGGGACTCACTGGCAAACAGCTCTACTTTGAAAGTGCCCAAACTGGTGTCAAATGTTGCAGAGTATTTTTTTGCTGTGTCAATTTGCATGTCAGGCGGAGTGTTCCAACTGAGCGTAGCGGGGTTGATATCTTCATTGTTGATGGACATGTTTTTTCGCTTTTCCTTTTCTAAATACTAGGTTAGCGTTCCTCAATAGTTATATGGTTTACAACTGGTGGATTCGTTGGCTTGCTAAATTCGCCGTTAAAGTAATTTACATCCACTTTGGCGATTTTTAGCACGACATCCATGCCTTCTACTACTTTTCCATATTGGGTGTAGTTTGGATTGGCGTTAAGTGATGTGTAGGCAATATTTCCTGTACAAATGAAGAACTGACTTCCACCGGTGTCTGCCCCGCTATTCGCCATGGCCAGTACGCCAGGGGCATATTTATTATCTTTAGGCGGTAACTCATCAGGAATAGCATATCCAGGCCCATTGATATCTGAGTTTTTGTAGTCAGGATCTCCGCCTTGAATCATAAAATTCTGAATAATACGGTGAAATACTGTGCCGTCATAGAATTTCTGCTCGGCCAAAAAGACAAAGTTATTGACTGTTTGAGGGGCATCTTTTGCCCACAACTCCACTTTGAACGTACCAAGCGACGTATCGAATATAGCGTAGTAAGTTTTATTGACATCAATTTGCATTGCTGGCGGTTCATCCCACTGCTGTATATTATTCTTGCTGCAGCTTGATAGAGGCACCAACAAACAACCTGTTGACATAATAACAAGAGCAACTTTAAGTATAAAACGTTTCATATTAAAACAATATCCTTTTAGAGCACGCTACGTCAAATTATATTTGATATTATTTTGGTGCTATTGTTTAACACCTTGCTCAAATTCACATTTGGTGCTGAATAGTTTATTCATCTCACTTTGACGCAGGTGCCTTTATGTTTTTACGACGATTTCGTATCCAGCTATCAGGGTCTAATTTATAACTTAAGCGTATAAAATATGGAGTTGTGAATGTGGTTATAGCAACTGCAACGCCGATAGTGGGGAAAAGGAAACTGCTGACAACGCCTAAATTCACACCTGCTATGGCTACAATAAAAGCGAACTCACCGATTTGTCCGAGCCCCATGCCTACTCTGAGTGACACAGATAGGTTATATCCAGCGAGGCGCGTGCCGAGACCGCAACCTATCATTTTCCCAACTAGCATTATGACGATTACAACCAGTGCTGGAACAATAAATTCGCTGAATTTGGTTATATCAATAAGTGCTCCAACAGAGACAAAAAACAGAGCTCCGAACATTTCTTTGATACGTGAAGTGTTATGGTGGATACTTTCACCGACTTTGGATTCGGCGATGAATATGCCCATGAGGAACGCTCCCATAGCCATGGATAACCCCACAAAGTCGGACATGATGGCTAATCCAAAACATAGCCCTAATGCTGTAAGCATTATAACTTCATCTTGTTCGGAGTGTTCTTCTCCAGATCTTGTTTTACTAGCCCAGTTCATGGCACGTGGTATGACAGTCAGTCCAATAACAGCTGCGCCAAAAAGGAACAATAAAATTTTCCCCAATGTCAACGCAAGCTGTGAAGTATCGATATTTGTTCCAACTACAGAAGATAATATCGATAATATGAGAACAACTGCCAAATCTTCGACTACCAGTACACCCATCATAATGGTGGTGGAAACGTCTTTCATTTTACCCATGCCTGTGAGCACTTTTGCTATAACAACTGTACTGCTGGATCCTAGGGCAGCTCCCAAGAACAGGCAATCCATCATTGGCCAGTGCATAATAAAACCTGCTAGAAAACTGAGCCCGAACATTAACATCAGCTCAATAACTGCTATGATGGCGTATGTCTTTAACCCCAGCTTGCGCAACTTGGACAGAGGGAATTCAAGCCCAATGCCGAAAAGTAGTAATAGTACCCCAAGTTCGGCTGTGGCATCCAGAACTTCTGGCTCTTTGATTAAGTTAAAAGGGAGGTATGGCCCGATTATTAGTCCAGCAACAAGATAGCCAAGTATCAAAGGCTGTTTTATTTTGTGGAAGATAAAGGTCATTACGCCTGCTATTGTTAGAATAACGGCAAAATCTTGAACAACTGAAGTGGTAAAAGCCTCTGTTCCCACCCTATTAAAACCTCCAGATTTACTGAATATACGTCACAAAGCAAGCACAAAGAAACTACACAGTATGTATAGCTGGCAATTTCCGAATTATATCAATTCGAATGTTTTTTGACAAATAAACTGCGCATAAACAGACACATGACTGTGAGAATGTTTTATAAAACATGACCCAAGATAAATGACGGCCATGTTTTGGATTTTTAAATGCGGCTCTTCGCTAATTTGAGTGGGTAGCAAGGGTGTAATAAACTGATAACCAAAAGAGGGGGTTATCAGTGCAAGAACAGTTGTTTGGGATAG
>WQTJ01000068.1 GCA_009786345.1 Dehalococcoidia bacterium
CACGCTTGCCTAATTCACTATGGCGTCCAAGATTAACCTCTCGTAAGAAATCCACTCCGCCTAGCACGCCATCTTCGGTATCACCCTGCACCCCGAGAGCCATAGCTTGGTGTGCACCCACTCCAACAAAAACGGCGTTAAATCCTTCGTTAAGTAAATTATCTACAGATTCTATTTTGACATCGGTTTTAATGACCACACCGATATTTTCAATCTCTTTAATATCGCCTTCTAAGATGCTTGGAGGCAGGCGGTAGTCGGGGATGCCAACTTTCATCATGCCGCCAGTAGCAGGCAACGCTTCAAGTACAGTAGCGGCGTGTCCTTTGCGTGCTAGATAGTAAGCAACTGTGAGACCTGCTGGTCCGGCACCAATTATAGCCACTTTCTTCCCTGAAGGCGGCAATTGCTTGACATTTGTTTTCCATAAGCCGTTGTCATGATCTACGGCGTAGCGCTTCAGCTTACGTATGGAAATCGGATCGTCAATATCGCCGCGGTTGCAGTTATTTTCACATGGATGGGCACAGATATAAGCACATATTGAGGGCAAAGGTATCTTTTCTCGTATTACTGCTACAGCCTCTTCCGGCTTGCCGTCTGCGATGCAGCGTATGTAACGTGCCGCATCTACATGGGCGGGGCAACGCTGTACACAAGGTACTGTGGCATCATATTTTTGTCCATCAATGGATGTTTCAATGCTGATGCATTTATGCGGGCAGGCTTGCTGACAGGTGTAGCAACCTGTGCATTTATCCATTGACCACGCCAGCACAGTGCCGCGTTCGCGCCGCGAAACGTTTAGCCTTTGCTCTGGATATTGCACTGTTACAGGGCGTTTCACTAAGTTCTTGAGTGTTACCACAAGCCCTTTGATCATACCTGCACCGAAAATATTAGGCGCCAAACGATTGCCTCTCTTTACGCATAAATATGGCCCATAACATAATGATTATAACTGAAATGACAATATATGCTGGCACACTAATCCAACGTGACAAATCTGGAAAGAACACAGTCTTCAATCCGATGATAAATAAATTGATTAATGCCAGAGGCAGTAACCCTTTCCAAGCCAGCTTCATGGACTGGTCAATGCGCAGACGTGGCAGTGTGCCGCGAAGCCATAAGATGAACATAAAGCTGGCGAACATTTTGATGATGAACCATAATATTCCCGGCAGCCACGGCCCGCGCCAGCCGCCGAGGAAGAATGTAGTAATCAGCGCGGAGCCAACGACAGCTTCGCTGTATTCAGTCAGGTAGAGTAAAGCAAATTTCATGCCTGAGTATTCAGTGTTGAAACCGCAAGTTAATTCTGAGTCGGCTTCCACAAGATCAAAAGGCGTGCGGTTAATTTCAGCTAGAATGGCTACCATAAAGATTGCGAAACCCAGCGGCTGAACTAGGATAAAGGGTATGTTTTGTGCATCAATGATGCTAGATAGCGACATTGAGCCGCAAGCTATCACAAGACCTGATAGAGCTAATACCATCGGAATCTCAAAACTGATAAGCTGGGCAATCTCGCGTATTGCACCTACCAAAGAGTATTTATTGTTGCCTGCCATACCGGATAGGAACACACCGATGGCGGAGACGGCACTTATTGCAGCTATGTATAGTACGCCTACGTTGAGGTCAGCCAGTTGGAGTCCGTTCATCAGCGGAATTACAGCCATAATCATCAGCGTTGGCACAAAAGCGATGGCCGGTGCAATCCAGAACAATAACTTATCCGCCAAAGTCGGAATAATATCTTCTTTGGTTAATATCTTGATGGTGTCGGCGAAAGCCTGCAGCAAACCGAAAGGTCCTGCTCTGTTTGGACCAAGTCTGGATTGGAAGCGAGCAATAACACGGCGTTCCATCCAAATGAACATGATGACGCTTGCCATAACATAAGCGATGATAACCACCGCAATGATGAGCAATCGCAGCCAGAAATTGCCTGGCCAGTTAGGTGATAGGCTCCAGTTCATTAGCGATCCACCTCACCCATGGAAAGATCAATGCTACCGAAAATGATTATAGCATCGGCTAGTTTTTGCCCTATAAGCAGATTTCGCAACACGGTTAAGTTGATAAATGCCGGCGCGCGGAAGTGGCACCGGTATGGCTTTTCTGTGCCATCTGATACTAGGTAACAGCCAAGTATGCCGCGCGGAGCCTCAATTTGGGCGTATGTTTCGCCTTTGGCAGGGCGTAAGCGCAAAGGAACAGGCTGTTTTTCATTGCCAGCAGGCAGCAGAACAACTGCCTGCTGGATTATGCGCAAGCTCTGCCGCATTTCTTCCATCCTGACGCGGTATCGATCATAGCAGTCACCACTACTGCCTATAGGGACTTCAAACTCAAACTTGTCATAAACGGAGTATGGGGCAGTCTTGCGAATATCCCATTTAACGCCGGAACCGCGCAACATTGGTCCTGACGTAGAAGCGTTTATGGCTGCTTCTGCCGATAATACACCAATGCCTTTCGTACGTGATAAAAGTATTTCATTATCGGCTAGCATGCTGTCGTACTCATCCAGAAATCCCGGCATTACTTTCAAAAAACTTGCCAACGCCGGCAAAAACTCGGTTGGGATATCCATGCTTACGCCACCGAAACGCATATAGTTGTAAAGCAGCCTTTGCCCGGTAACCATCTCCAATAGGTCGATGATTTTTTCGCGCTCGCGGAACATATACATGAAAGCTGTATAGAAGATACCCATGTCGTTCATCAGTGAACCGACAGCTAGCAGATGGCTGGCTATGCGTTGTAACTCGCCCATAATAACGCGTAAATATTCGGCGCGCTGAGGTACTTGTATGCCGGCTAGTTGTTCTACAGCCATGACATATGGCCAGTTGTTGTTAATGGCGGAAACGTAGTCCAACCTGTCTGTGAGAGGGATATTTTGTTTATAGGTGTGCTTTTCGCATAACTTCTCAAGACCGCGGTGCAGATAACCAAAAACAGGTTCTACATCTTGTATGATTTCGCCGTCTAATGTCACACGCATGCGAAATACGCCATGTGTTGATGGATGCAGAGGGCCTATATTCAGTATAAATTGTTCAGTTGGCAGTGTCATATACTTTGCCTTTGAAGTCTTTGCACAACGGATGTCCTTCAAACCCATCCCATAGCACGATACGCTTGAGGTTAGGATGTCCTGTGAACTCAATACCGAACAAATCGTAGATCTCGCGCTCTTGGAAGTTGGCACCCAGCCATAAGTTTGCAAGTGATGGCACCGAAGTATTCTTGGAGCATTTAATCTTAAAAGATGCCAGCGAATTGTTCTGTATGGATTGCAGACGATAAACTATCTCAAAATGGTCGGAATAGTCTACTGCTGTTACCATATCAAAAAAGTCAAAGCGTAGCGTATTTTTCATATACTCTGCTACCTGTGCAATTAAGGCTGCAGGCATCTCAACATAATCCGTAGCAGGGGTAAAGCCTTTGCCGAACTGCTTTTGTAAGAGTGCAACTAAATCGTTGTAATCGACAGCGGTAGTCATATTTACCTTGGCTTGCTAATGCTTTCCTTTTCAATTTTGCGGCGCAGCTTTTCAATACCGGCCAATAAAGTTTCCGGACGTGGTGGGCAACCGGGGATATATACATCTATTGGCACAATGTGGTTATAACCCGGAACTACTGAATATGAATCATGAAAAATGCCGCCTGAAATGGCGCATGCACCCATGGCGATTGTCCATTTGGGCTCAGCCATCTGATCGTAAAGGCGTTTAATTTGCGGAGCCATTTTCCATGTGAGTGTTCCTGCACATACCAATAGGTCGGCTTGGCGCGGCGATGCGCGCAACACTTCCATACCGAACCGTGCAATGTCAAAGCGGGATGATGAAGCTCCGATGAATTCAAATGTGCAACAGGCAGTGAAAGCTGTTACAGGCCACAATGATGTTTTGCGTGCCCAGTTGAGAGCGGCATCTACTGTGGTAAATATGACGTTGCGCTTTATATTTTCATCCAGCCAATCATCCGGGTCTGGAATTGGATGCTGAGAAGCAATGCGTAGAACTTCAATGCCATCGCTTTCACGGTGTTCAATTTCGGCAGATGAGATGGATTCTATTTCCATTGTAACGCACCTTTACGCCAAGCATAGATATATGCTATCAGCAGGATGGCTACAAACACAGCTCCGCCAACGAAAAAGCGCCAGTCCATATCGTGCAAGCCGACTGCCCATGGAAGAATGAATACTAGCATCACGTCAAGCGCTACTGCTACCAAAGCAAAGAGGTAGTATCGTGAATTAAACTGAACCCAACTGCGGCCGGTAGTTTCAAGCCCGCATTCTACGGTGGATGATTTTACGGCAGAAGGCTTATGCGGGATAATTTTGAGTTTGCGCAATATTATAGGCAAAGTAAGCATGAATGCGGCAAAGGCAATGCTTACTAGAAGAAAGAGGGCAATATAGCCGTAGTTCTGTAACAATATTGCTCCTTAGGCTCATTAGGCTCAATTTCTGAAAATAGAAGTGAAGTATAGCCGATGCTTTAATTAAAATCAAATGAAACGTGGGAAATCAGGTAAACCTAAACTTCCAACTTCATAGGTACCATATAATAAAACAAGTCAGAAACTTCCCATGTATTTGGGAGATTTAGGAATGGCTTTGGTATTTCTGTAAATTTTACCTATAAGTTAGCTGTATCGGTAAGAGAACAGCTATAGTAGCTAACTAACTACTATAACAAACCACCTTTTTCAGGTGTTTTATGGGTTATTTGTTGGGAATTTAGGGTAAACATATAGCAGTGGTGTGCAGGCGTGTATTTTTATGCTAAAGAGCTTATAAAAACAAAGTGGTTGTCGAGAGTATTCACATATAGGTAGATTAATGGTATAATTGTGCTGAAAGGTGGTGCAATTATGCCGGAGTGTAAGAACTGTAAATCCAAAGAGGC
>WQTJ01000069.1 GCA_009786345.1 Dehalococcoidia bacterium
CACTGGCTTTTGAGACATCTTTCAAAACAGAAAGGATAGTGCCTTCTACTGGATTACTTAATCCTTTATAAGCTGTCTCTGAGGCTTGAGAGAGAGCAGCAGCTAAATCTTTGCCTGTAAAGGTCTCTTTATCACTTAGTCCGATAGCCATGCCATTCCATATCTGAGATAGGATAACCCCGGAATTGCCTCGTGCTCCCATAAGCGCACCGTTGGCCATAGCTTGCGCTATGACTGAAACGCTGGTAGATTCATTTACATTGTAGCTCGCTTCAATTGTAGAGCGCATGGTAAGTAGCATGTTAGTACCAGTGTCTCCGTCTGGCACTGGAAAAACATTAAGCGCATCAATTTCTGGGGCACTTTTCTCAAGCCACGAAGTGGCTGCGGCAAACATATTACGAAATTCGATTCCGTCTATAACATGGAGTTGTTTCATATTTTAAGCTATCCCTTTCAAGATGCTTTTTATGCTGATTAGTCTTACTTGTCAAGTATGTAAATGTTATGGTAGTATCTAATTCAAGGCAAGGCATTGTACAACAATGTTAAGGGGCCAGTCAAAGGAGAAAGAGAATTTCATGAAATGTGATATTTGTGGTAAAGCTCAGCAGTATGGCCATAATGTAAGTCATTCTAAACGCCGTACTAATCATCGCTGGGTTGCCAATATACAAACCGCTCGTGTGGCGTGTGGCGATAAATCTGTCAGACTTTCTTTGTGCACTCGTTGTATGCGCACTCAGCAGAAGTTAAACGCTAGCGTGTAGACATTAAAGGTACTGACTTTGAAAGCAGGACGGAGAACAATTCTCTGCTCTGCTTTTTTTGTATAGATAACTAATGTGAGATAGTTTTTAGCAGATGAAAAACTCCGCCACTATTTTGCGAGCACGTTCTAGCTGTTGTGCCACTTGTGTTGGTGCGGTACCACCTATAACATTTTTGGATGATGCTGAACGTGCTACGCTAATATCGTGAATGTCCTCAGCAAATAGCGGGCTGAACTCGTGATAATCTGCCAATGTCATGCTTTCCAGTGTTTTGCCAGTAGCTATAGCGTGACTAACCAACTGCCCGGTAATTCCATGTGCCTTGCGGAAAGGCAACCCTTTCTTCACTAAGTAGTCGGCTATATCTGTTGCTAGTATGTAACCTTGCGCTAATGAGCGTGACATATTTTGCGGTTTAAAGATGAGCGTGTCTATCATGCCAGCGAAGACTGTCAATGAATTGGAAAGCGTATCATGAGCGTCAAAAATGGCTTCCTTATCTTCTTGCAAATCACGATTATAGGATAGAGGCAGCCCTTTCATAGTTGTAAGCAATCCCATGAGATGTCCATAGATACGCCCTGTTTTGCCTCGTCCCAACTCGGCTACGTCAGGGTTTTTCTTCTGTGGCATGATAGAAGATGGTGTGGCGTATGAATCATCCATCTCAACGAAAGAGAACTCTGCGGATGACCATAAAATCAGCTCCTCAGCCATTCGTGAGATGTGCATCATACATAAACTAGCACATGATAGGTATTCAATCACAAAGTCACGGTCTGAAACAGCATCAAGGCTATTTTGAGTAACGGTTGAAAACCCTAGTTCCTTGGCAACAAACTCACGATCCAAGTTATATGCGGCACCAGCCAGCGCTCCGCTGCCCAGTGGCATGACGTCGGCGCGTTTATATGCATCCTCAAAACGCTCGAAATCGCGCTGAAACATCTCAAAATAAGCCAGTAAATGGTGCGCTAACAACACAGGTTGTGCCAGTTGCATATGTGTGTAACCTGGTAGCAACACATCACTATTTTTACTAGCCTGTGCTACCAGTGCTTTTTGTAATATGCGTATAGCTGCCTGTATTTCGCGTATGGCATCGCGGGTAAACATGCGCATATCTAGTGCTACCTGATCGTTGCGTGATCGTGCTGTGTGTAACTTGCCTGCTGTTGCCCCGACTATTTCTGCCAGCCGTGACTCAATCGCCATGTGTATGTCTTCCAGCTCTGGCTTGAAATCGAATTTACTATTCTCAATTTCGCTTTCCACGGCTTTTAGCCCATCAACTATCACCTTGGCTTCATCAGTTGAAATAATGCTTTGTTTAGCAAGCATATGAGCGTGCGCTATGCTCCCGCGCACGTCATGATGGTACATGCGCCAGTCAAAAGGGAGTGAAGAGGTGTATTTTATAACTGCCTCTGTAGCATTTTTTTGGAAGCGTCCGCGTATGTGGCTCATTTACTTACCATTACCTTTATCTTGTTTCTCTGTTGTCATATCATACAGCGGCTGAAGCGTTGCTTGCGTTTTTACCGGTAGCCCGAATATATAGATGAAACCAGCTGCAGAGCTTTGGTCAAACTGATCTCCTTTTTCATAAGTGGCTAGATTATGCGCATAGAGAGAGTGTGGCGATTTGCGTCCAACTACGATGCAGTTGCCCTTAGATAACTTGATGCGCACTGTGCCAGACACTAAACGTTGAGTGCTGTCTACATAAGCTGAAAGATCAAGCCTATTGGCGGTGAACCACAATCCGTTATAGATAATATCAGAAAACTCATGCGTTACCTTGAGCTTGAAGCGTGCTTGGTCTTTAGCTAAAGTCATATCCTCAAGTGCTTGATGTGCGGTTAGTAATGTGACTGCTGCCGGAGCCTCATAAATCTCACGGCTTTTTATGCCTACTAATCGGTTTTCCACGTGGTCAATACGACCAACACCATGTAGCCCTGCTAACTCATTTAGCGCATTGATAAGCTCAAGCCCGTCCATTGCTTTGCCATCAAGTGCTACTGGCACTCCCTTCTCAAAAGTGATTTCGCAGTAAGCTGGCTGATCAGGTGCTTCTGCAGGAGATTTTGTCCATGCATATACCTCTGCTGGGGGTTCTATCCATGGGTCTTCTAATACGCCGCATTCAACAGAGCGTCCCCAAATATTCTCATCTACCGAATATGCATGGCCGGATTTTACCGGAACAGGTATACTGTACTTTTCAGCATATTGTATGGTTTCCTCGCGGGTCATGCCCCATTCGCGGGCAGGTGCCACAATTTTCACTTTGGGAGCCAGAGCATTAATGGCTACCTCAAAACGCACCTGATCGTTGCCTTTGCCAGTGCAACCATGGGCTATGGCTATGGCTTCTTCTTTCAGTGCTACTTCTGTGAGAATCTTGGCAATCAGCGGGCGTGCCAGAGAGGTAGCCATGGGGTAAATGTTTTCGTATATAGCACCTGCTTTGAGTGCGGGGAATATATAGTCGTTAACAAAAGTCTTTTTTGCGTCTACCACGATAGCCTTTATTGCGCCTACTTGAAGAGCTTTCTCCTTGACTGCGGATGAGTCTTTTTCACTGCCTACGTCAATGGTAACAGCGATGACATTATAGCCATATGTTTCTTTAAGCCAGCGAATGGCTACGGAGGTATCAAGCCCTCCTGAATATGCCAAAACTACTTTATTCGACATAACAATCCTCCATTTGTTTAGTTATACATATAGCGATCTACTGCGTGAGAAAACCTTTGCTTTACATACTTTTATTATTGACACTATCCTGTTACCTTGCGTAATGCTTTTTGTAATATGCTTAAAGCTTTGTCAATGTCTTTTGGCTGCACTATTAGTGGGGGGATAAATCGCAGAAGGTTAGGTTTGAGGTTATTTACCAAAAGCCCCATATCCAGACATGCCAATGCAACATCTTTGGCAATGTCTTGCTCGAACTGCATTGCCATTAACAATCCTTTGCCGCGCACGTCAGTAATACATGGGAATTCCATTTGCAATTTCTTCAACCCATCAATCATCAAGTCTCCTATGTTGCTCGAATGGGAAGGCAAATCGTTCTTGATAATATAGTTCAGTACAGCGCAGCTTGCGGCGCATGACAGTGCATTTCCGCCAAAAGTGGTGCCGTGTTCGCCTTTGGCGAATACAGAAGCCTTTTCGGTAGCCAATACTGCGCCGATTGGTATACCGCCTGCTAAACCTTTGGCTAAAGCTACTGCGTCAGGTATTATACCTGATTGTTTATAAGCGAAAAGAGTGCCACAGCGCCCTACTCCGGTTTGCACTTCATCCAACAGTAATAACAGATTCTTCTTATCACACCACTCTCTTGCTTGTTTGAGGTAGTCTGGGTGAGGGATATTTACACCTCCCTCGCCTTGTATTGGTTCTAGCAGCACGGCACAGGTTTTATCAGTAGTGGCCTCTTTAATAGCGTTGATATCATTATAAGGCACATTTATAAAACCTGTTGGCATTGGTTCGTAGGGATGCTGAAATTTTGGCTGACCAGTTGCTGCTACCATGGCTAATGTGCGCCCATGGAACGAGTTGTTAGCTGATATGACTTCATAGGCTCCATTCAGCTTGAGATGCCCCCAGCGCCTGGCTAGCTTAACAACTCCCTCCACTGCCTCTGCGCCGGAATTGGCCAAGAAAACTCGTTGCATATCGCTGTTCTTTATCAAAACCTCTGCCAGTTTTAGCTGTGGCGTGGTATAGAACAAATTTGATGTGTGGAGCAAAAGATGGGACTGTTGATTGATAGCCTTAACCAGCACTGGATGGCAATGCCCAAGGCTAACTACAGCAATACCAGCTACGAAATCAAGGTATCGCTTGCCTTTGTCGTCTCGCACATACATCCCCCGTCCTTTGATGAGCGTAATGGGCAGGCGCTCAAAAACTTGCATATAATCTTTTTTCTCTATTTCAATCCAGTTCACTTAATGTATCTCCCAGAATCACTGATAGTACTTCCCTGAATGTCATTTTCTACAGCAGCAATGACGGCACGCACACAGCGTCCGTCCACAATACGGCATACTACTTTTTCATTGGTAGCGCGCAGACAAGCGTGCAGTTTTGGAATCATTCCGCCATAGGCGACACCAGAGTCTAATAAGTCTTTAACCTGCTTAATATCCAGGTATC
>WQTJ01000070.1 GCA_009786345.1 Dehalococcoidia bacterium
AGTTTCTTTTACTTACTGCTGCTTGGTCTTCCATTCTGCAAATGCCCGCTTACCCTTGTCAACGCCAAAGTAAATTGTAAGAAAGCGCCAGTGAAGCACTCTCCGTAGCACAAGACTGCGGGGTATCAGCCGTAGCTCGCTTCGCTCGCGCTAAAGGAACGCCCCAAGGGGCGAGGTATAAGTTCCCCAATCAAGCTAGGAGTGTAACGCAATTGATCTTTGGATATAAACCTCGTTAAGAGCTACTATCCCCAACGCGTTCACGTGATAACCCTTAACATAGCTCTGCACAAGATACATATTTTGGCTAGTCCACAACGGCATGCAAGCGGCATCATTTACCAATAGTTGCTCAGCCTGCTGATATAATTTCAGGCTGGCATTTATGTCAGTTTCCGCTGTTGCCTGTGCCAATAACATATCTACTTGGGCATTACTGTAGCCACCAACATTGTACGGGGCTCCACTGCTGAAAAGTACCTCTAGAAAATTCTGAGGATTGGCATAATCCGCAATCCACCCCCAGTAATACATGTTGTCTTTTTCTTGCTTAAGACCATAACTGAATAATTGCGGATTAAGCTGGCGCACTTCAATATCAATACCAAAAACTTTTTCCCAGTCATAAACAATCGCCTCCAGATCGCTTGGAATTGATCCGCCATAACCGCTCACTGTTATTACAATCTTAGGCAAATTAGCTGCAGAACCATACTTAGACTGCGCAATTAGGGCTTTAGCTTTTGCAACATCATACGGCACTGTTTCAAGTGACGCATTATACCCAGGCATGCTAGGAGGGAGAATACCGCCTACAGGAACCATTACGTCACGAAACATGAGGTTAGCAATTTTATCTTTATCAACAGTCATTGAAAAAGCTAAGCGAATAGCTAGATCATCAAAAGGTGCTTCATTCATATTAAATCCAAGGTAGTACAAGCTCAATGATGGTGTAATAGCTAGCTGCGCATAGAAACTGCCGCTTGGATCAGTCACACGATCATAATATGAAAGAGCCACAGCGGCTACATCTATCTCACCAGACTCATACAAATTCATAGGTATGCCAGCAAGTAGCTTATAGACCACCTTGTTGAGTTTGGCTTTATTTCCATAGTACAAAGAGTTTCGCTCCAACACCAACTGCTTGCCTTTTGCCCAAGAAGCCAAACGGAATGGACCTGTGCCATTGGGATTATTCCACCAAACTGTACCACTTGTAACATTGGGCTTATCCACAGCGAATGCTGTTGGATAAGACAGTTTAGCTAAGAAAGCAGCGCTTGGGGCTGACAGCTTTACTTCAAGAGTATAATCATTCACTGCACGTACGCCACTCAAGCTACTAGCAGAGCCGGCAATCATATCTGTGGCTCCCTTGATATCGCCTAAGTAGGTAGCCGCTGTCTGTGATCCAATAAGCGGAGAACATGTGCGTTCCCATGCATACTTGAATGTAGAAGCAGTCACTTTACTGCCATCATGAAAAGTCACATTTTGGCGCAATTGAAAAGTATAAGTCAGCCCATCGCTACTGACGTGCCAGTTTGACGCAATATCCGGTACTGGTTCAAGACTGTCATCTAAGCGCACCAAGCCACTGAATATCTGCATGATATACTCGTTTGAAGTTGAATCACCTGCCAAAGCAGGATCCAGTGTTAATGGATCTTGCCCATATAAATTGAGTGTTCCCGAGCCACCAACATCACTATGCCTGCCACAAGCACTCAACAACCCGAAATTTACTAACACAAACAGGCAAACAAGCATCAGAGTTATGTTAATTAATTTCTTCATGTCATTATCCTGCTTGTGAAAGAGTAATATATTTTTGCTCGGCGAAAGCCAGCCACGCCTGATACAACCCATCCATATCAAAACCATAAACAGCCTGCATCGCATCATCATATGTACTACCTTGTCTAAAAGCTGCTAACAGTGCGGTCATCTTGGTCGAGCCATATTGCGAAATCAGAAAATCCACTATGCTATAACTCTGAGCATATTCCTGACGCGCTAGATTTGAATCTGTAGAAAATGGGCTGGACATACTGCGCACACTGAATAATTTGTCACTGGCTAATGCTGAAACAAGTATTTCTTTAAAACTTGATTCAAGTGGTCCCTCGGCATACATTGCCAGACCCTCATCTAGCCATACAGGTATATGATTATACGGATTGCTGGTCATTTGGTAGTTCACCATATGTGTCAGTTCATGAACAAGCGCACGTTCTCCCCATGCTATGTTGAAATCATTAATACCTATAATGATAGTACTATAGGAAGTAAAAGCAACGCCTCCAGTCCATTCCTGAGCAAAAAGCATAGCACCTAACATATCACTAGTATTCGAATATACATAGATAGATACTTGCCGACTTAGACTGGCACCTGTGCTAGCCTCCAAATCAGACAGTCCTTGAATAGCGGTATTCAGCAACCTCTGTGCAAAAGCATCACTCCCACTATACCAATAGAGAGTTATTTTATCCTGCTGCATGCTCTTCCAAGAGTAACGTGTGTCGCTGAAATAGACCTTTTGATGCTCAGTAGTAAGCTTTCCGCCAGTAGAGTCTGTGATAGTCCACCAGTAGTCAACGATAGTCCCAGTAGGCAAACTCCCTGTATAACGCATGTCCCATACATATGAAGCACTAACTTTGGTTGAAGAAGTAAAATTAAGCTTCTCTTCCGTCACTACTTTAACAAAACTGTCGCATTCTACGCTGAAGTGCAACCTCACATCAACAATAGGCACGTCACTGCCTGCCTGTACTTCAAAAACAAGTGCTTCTGGAAATTGCGGCGTCGCCTTGCTGGTAATAACACTAATGGACGAAATTTCAGAGGGTGCATCCCTGTAATCCACCACTTCCAGCGGATAGCTAGAAACCATCCCGGACATAAAACCAAGTATCACGATAAGTATTGATATTAGAAGAATTGCTTTCTTAAACATCACATTACTCCATTGTCAATCGCAAATAAGCATTTATAAAAGCATCTATTTCACCACCAAGAACAGCATCTGTATTTCCGCTTTCAAAACCAGTTCGATGGTCTTTCACCAAGTGATAAGGATGAAGCGTATAACTGCGTATCTGATTGCCCCACTCAGCTGAAATGTGTTTTCCCTTAAGACGTGCACATTCCTCATCACGCTTGGCCAATTCAATCTTGAAGAGGCGTGCGGTGAGAATACGCATCGCGATTTCTTTATTTTGGTGTTGTGATCGTTCAGTTTGACTGGTAACCACTATACCACTGGGTATATGCACGATACGCACCGCACTGGATACTTTCTGCACATTCTGCCCGCCAGGTCCACTTGATCGATAAGCTTCTACACGAACATCCTCCGGCCTGATTTCAATATCCACGTTGCTTTCCACTTCAGGCATAACTTCCGCCAAAGCAAACGACGTATGCCTAGCATGATCTGAATCAAAAGGCGAAAGACGTATCAAACGATGCACTCCATGTTCACTTTTCAGATAGCCATATGCATAATCACCGGAGATTTCAATTGTTATGCTCTTAATGCCAGCTTCTTCACCAGACGACTTATCCAATATCTCCGTTTTATAGCTGTGACGTTCGGCCCAGGCCAAATACATGCGCAAAAGCATATCCGCCCAATCCTGACTATCAACCCCACCCGCTCCTGCATGAATAGCAACAATAGCATTGCGCATATCATAAGGCGAGGCAAAAGCAAGTTTGAACTCCATGTCATCCAGTGATGCAATGAGTTGAACCATCTCCACTTCAATCTCATTATCCATATCAGAGCTAGGGGACTCTTCATTTAGCAGTATTAACTCATCTAATTCAGCCGCTTTGTATTCAACTGCCCTCCACTGTCCAACATTCTTTTTCAGCTCTGCTAAGCGTCGCATTTTACTCTGGGCAACAGTCGCATCATCCCAAAAATCTTGTGAAATAACGGACTGTTCCAGTTCAGCTATCTCTTTTTCCATAGAAATGATGTCAAAGACGCACCATATCATCGCTAATGCGACGTTTTTCACCAAGCAGACGATCCCTTATTTCCGACATTTCCACTTCCTCATTAAAATTTTATTAAACATTTATGATGCTATTATGCTACATATGTCACAGGTAATTTACAACCAGCCACCAAATGTGCCAGCCGTGTAGGTTCAGGTAACCTATAACCCCGCGTACACGACAACACCCATTGTAAAGCATTTTCTAAACTTATGTTATGTCCACTGGAAACGTACAACGGACTACTACCGCGTCGCGTGCGTAAAGCAGTCCCAATAATTACACCATTATCATACAAGTATGCAACACTGCCAGCCTCAATATTCAACTCAGCGTGTTTACCGAAAAGACGTGATTTCGCACAACCAATGGTCGGGACATCAAGCCATAATCCCAGATGTGAGGCTATACCAAAACGCCGAGGATGGGCTATTCCGTGACCATCAACCAGCAATAAATCAGGACGATGACGCAGTTTTTCAAATAGATTGATAATTAAAGGAGCCTCACGAAACGACAGAAACCCTGGGATATACGGAAAAGATAGTGATGCTGTTTCAACTTGTACCTCAACCAACTCAAGCGATGGATAGCTAAGCACAACCAGTGCGGCTATACCCATGTTGCTACCGCGCGGCACAGAGATATCCGCGCCCGCCACCCATCGCACACTTTTCACATCGCCATAGGCACACACCTGCTTTGCCAACCTATTCTGCAAATCAACTGCTTCAGCAGGCGTTAGGTTCCAAGCGTGCATCAAATTACTAACCATACTTTCACATTATAGGAGATAGAAATAAGGCAAACAAACCAAAAACTCATATACTTAAAATCCATGCCCCTAAGGCATAGCCGGACAACATTGTCAAGGGGTGTAAATCATCATTTCACGGCTGTTTCATAAATTATTACAGAGCTGAGCAAGCAAAGAATTATCTAACAGACAAGAAAGCAAGTGAGCTTTAATGGTAGACTTTAC
>WQTJ01000071.1 GCA_009786345.1 Dehalococcoidia bacterium
GCAAATAGTGATTCCCACTTACCCGCTTATCGGCAACTACGGTATCAATAATAACGATTTTGAATCTGATCGCATACGAGTAAGTGGTCTTGTAGTACGTGAGAACTGCTTTGAGCCAAGCCATTACCAAAGCAATAAAACTATAAATGACTATTTGTTAGAGGCCAACGTTCCTGGCATTGCAGGGCTTGATACGCGCTCAATAACACGTAAGTTGCGCAATTACGGTGTCATGCTCGGCATACTTACATCTAAGCGCACCCCTCAAGAAGCAGTAGAGATGCTGCACAGCACTCCAGCCTACGACACACAGGATTTCGTCAAAGGAGTATCAACTAAGGAACCTTTCAATTTCCATCCGGAAGAAGGATGCAACCGTCGCAACATTGTAATAGTAGATTATGGCTGCAATTACAGTATCATGCGCATGTTACGCAGGCTTGACTGCAACGTGAAAGTAGTGCCTTGCACTGCAACTGCCAAAGAGATTCTAGCTTACACTCCAGATGGTGTACTACTTTCTCCCGGGCCAGGCAACCCAGAATTGCTGGATTATGCTGTATATAATATTCGCGGGCTCATTGGTTATAAACCCATCATGGGCATCTGTCTAGGAGGACAGATTATCGCACGTGCTTTCGGTGGCAAAACTTTCAAACTCAAGTTTGGACATCACGGCGGAAACCATCCAGTGAAAGAAATATCAACAGGATGTGTGCATATTAGCACCCAAAATCATGGCTATGCCGTTGATCCAGACAGTCTAAAAGATGGGTTGGAAATAAGTCACATCAGCTTAAACGATAACACCATTGAAGGTTTGTACCACAAGGATCTGCCCATACTCACAACCCAATATCACTCGGAAACATCAATGGGGCCACTGAGCAATTTTTGTATCATTGACCAATTTATGCAGATGATAGATAAAGAAAAACATTAATTTTCACTACAATGAAAGAGCAGGAGAACACCGCATTGATTACTAAACCTAAAAAAGTGCTCATCATAGGCAGCGGTCCTATTATAATCGGACAAGCCGCCGAGTTTGACTATGCCGGCACGCAAGCCTGCAAAGCAATGCGCGAAGAAGGCGTTATTTCTGTGTTAGTCAACTCAAACCCGGCAACTATAATGACAGATGAGGAAATCGCCGACATAGTTTACATTGAGCCATTAACAGTGGAAATGATAACCCGCATAATTGAGCGCGAGCGCCCAGACGGGCTCCTGCCAACTTTCGGCGGGCAGACAGGACTCAACCTTGCAGTGGCACTAGCCGATGCCGGGGTTCTGGAAAAGTACAACGTGCGTCCACTCGGCACATCCATTGATACCATCCGTACTGCCGAAGATCGTGAATTATTCAAGAAACTTCTGTTAAAAATCGGTGAACCGGTGCCTCAATCCGCAACAGTCACCACATTAGAAGATGCACGCAAAATCGCTGGTGAAATAGGTCTGCCGGTAGTAATCAGACCATCTTTTACCCTTGGCGGAACTGGCGGTGGTATGGCTCATACTTGGGAAGAGCTTGATACCATTGTTACCGGCGGCTTGATGGCTTCGCCCACACATCAAGTGCTAGTAGAGAAGTCCGTAGCCGGGTGGAAAGAGATCGAATATGAGGTAATGCGGGATGCTGCTGATACTTGTATCACAGTGTGCTGTATGGAAAATTTCGACCCTGTTGGCATCCATACCGGCGACAGTATTGTGATAGCTCCGTCTCAGACACTCACTAGTAACGAATACCAAATGCTGCGCTCAGCGTCATTGAAAATCATTCGCGCCCTTAAAATTGAGGGAGGCTGCAATGTTCAATTTGCCCTCAACCCTACATCCAACGAATACGTAGTCATTGAAGTCAACCCGCGTGTCAGCCGCTCTTCGGCTCTTGCCAGTAAAGCCACCGGGTATCCAATCGCACGCGTAGCTTCCAAAATTGCCTTCGGCAAACGCTTAGACGAGATACCAAATGCCATAACCGGCAAGACACTCGCCTCTTTTGAGCCCACGGTTGACTACATCGTAGTTAAAATACCGCGCTGGCCGTTTGATAAGTTCGCATCAGGTGATAGACTGCTTGGCACACAGATGAAAGCCACTGGTGAAGTAATGGCTATTGACCGCACCTTTGAAGCAGCACTTGGCAAAGCTATACGCTCATTAGAGTTCGGGAAAAAGACACTATTGTGGGAAGACCCTCACTGGGAAACAAACGAAAGCCAATTTGATTACTCAAAAGCGACTGATATACGCTTGTGGGCCATCATGGCAGCACTAAGGCGCGGGATTACACCTGAAATCATCGCTAATAAAACTAAGATAGACTTGTGGTTTCTCAGCAAGATGCTCAATATCGTTAATATGGAAAAACGTCTGCTGTCACAAACTCTTAATCCAGAATTGATGTTGGAAGCCAAGCGTATGGGCTTTTCAGATGTTACAATCGGCACACTATCAGACAAGTTGCCAGCGCAAGTCAGGCAGCTTCGCCATGAATGGGGAGTTATCCCTGTATACAAAATGGTCGATACTTGTGCCGCAGAATTTAACGCCACAACTCCATATTTCTACAGCACATACGAACTTGAGAACGAAGCTATTCCAGCGCCTGTAAAAAAGGCCGTAGTTATCGGCAGCGGCCCAATACGCATAGCCCAAGGTATAGAATTCGACTATTGTTCCGTGCATTCATCATGGGTTTTACGTAAAGCAGGATATCAATCTATCATGGCAAACTCCAACCCCGAAACAGTTTCTACCGACTTTGATACATCAGACAGGTTATACTTTGAGGCACTGGATACCGAAAGTTTGCTTGATATTCTAGAAAATGAAGGTTCTGGTGATGGGTGCAAAGAGCCACCTTCCATCGTACAATTCGGCGGGCAGACAGCTATCAATTTGGCAGAACCATTGACATGCGCAGGGATGCCACTCCTTGGCTCAAGTTCAGAAACCATAGACCTAGCTGAAGACAGAGGCCGCTTTGAGGCTTTCCTCTCAGGATTGGGGATTCCGCAAGCACCAGGTGCAGCGGTCACAAATATAGAAGAGGCATTACGAACAGCAGACCTAATCGGGTATCCTGTAGTTGTCCGCCCATCGTATGTGTTGGGAGGACGCGCGATGGAAATTGTACATGATGCATCCGATCTAGCGCGCTATATGAAAGCAGCCGCAGAACTAGATACCGGGCATCGCATCCTAATCGACAAATACCTTTTCGGCAAGGAATGTGAAATTGACGCTGTAGCCGATGGAGAAACTGTGTTCATCCCAGGCGTCATGGAACATATTGAGCGCACAGGGGTGCACTCAGGCGATAGTATGGCAGTATATCCATCTCAAAACCTTACAAGCAGCGAAATTGACACCATAGTTGACTACTCAGTACGCATGGGGTTGGGGCTTGGTATTATGGGGTTGATGAATGTACAGTTTGTGGTAATGCACGAAAATGGTGAGTCCAAGGTGTATGTACTTGAACTAAACCCGCGCGCATCACGCACCATTCCTTTCATTTCCAAGGTAACAGGCATCCCTATGGTAGATTTAGCTACAAATGTTATGTTAGGGCAAAGTCTCAAAGAGCAAGGGTACTATACAGGCCTTAACCCAATACGTGACCTAGTTGCAATTAAGGCGCCTGTATTTTCCATGTCTAAATTAACAGGCGTAGATACATATCTAGGGCCTGAAATGAAATCCACTGGCGAAGTTATGGGCATTGACCATGATTTTAAAGCCGCCCTAGGAAAAACTTTACTTGCAGCTGGATTGATGCTACCACAGCGTGGCAAACTGCTTATTTCAATTGCCGATCGTGACAAAGCAGAAGCATTGCCAATAATCCGACATCTGCACAAAAATGGCTACAGCTTTTTTGCGACAGAAGGCACCGCCGTCATGATTGAAGCAGATGGTATGCCGGTAAATGTTATTACAAAGAAACTATCTGAAGGACATCCTAACGTAGTAGATATCATCCGTGACGGCACAGTAGACGGCGTGGTCAACACAATGACAGGAGGACGTGTACCACAGCGTGACGGGTTTGAAATCCGTAGAGCTGCCGCCGAAAAGCGCATACCTTGTTTCACATCGCTTGATACCATTGCGGCCCTATCGCAAGTACTAGATGGCAGTAGCCATATTTACAATGTTAAAACACTTCCAAACTACCGCAACAACAAAAATGCATAGCACAGAGCAGTAATATCATGTCAAAATCATCCGCAAATGCAAGAACTCCCAAGCGTATGCTTGCTGAGGTAATCAGCAACTGCCAAGTAGCGGACGGCCTGCACCTGTTACAAGTAAATGCTCCTGAAATAGCTGCTACCGCGAACCCAGGGCAATTCGCTATGCTGCAATGCGCTGGCGCAGCTTTTCTGCGCCGTCCTTTGAGCATACATCGTATCAACGCAAATAAAACTCTTATTTCTTTCCTTTTTGCCGTAATCGGTAAAGGCACACTGTGGCTAGCACAAGCCGAAGCAGGAGATAAAATAGATGTGCTTGGACCGCTGGGTTGCGGTTTTCTACTGCATTCATCTCGCGAGATACTGTTGCTGGCAGGAGGTTTAGGCCTTGCGCCCTTAGTTTTTTTAGCAGATGAAGCACTTGCACGTGGAGCGCGCGTCAACTTAGCTTACGGCACAGCTACCAACCAGCGTTACAGTAAGCAGTTGCTGCCATCAGATGTAAATCTGATTGAGTTTACCGACGATGGCTCTTACGGAAAACATGGGTTGGTCACAGATTGCATCCCGGACTTTCTTAACAGAGCAGAGCAGATATTTGCCTGCGGACCATTGCCAATGTATCGCGCCATGTCACGACAAGCCAACTTCAAAGATCGCAACATACAAGTTTCACTGGAAACACGTATGGCCTGTGGGCTAGGCGTTTGCTATGGTTGCACCATCAAAACCATTTCAGGGCTTCAGCAGGCATGCCATCACGGTCCAGTATTTAACATGGCAGATGTAGTTTGGGATGAAATTGCAGAAATATAGTGTGATGTATGTGGGCATACACCATAATAGTGAACTACCCCGCAGCAGAGACTGCGGGGTATCTACCTAACCCTGCAGTCCTTAATCTAGCAGCTTTAATTGCTGCTTGAGTATTTGTT
>WQTJ01000072.1 GCA_009786345.1 Dehalococcoidia bacterium
TTGTGATTTTTGGTGTTCCAACCTTATTAAATCACTTCTGAGCTGCCTCTTGTTTTGTTTCCAAAAAGTCCTACATTAATTTTACACCGAGTTCATGAAGATCTAGAAAGCCGCAGGAAAAACAGTGGCGCGCTTGGTGGGGCTCGAACCCACGACCTCAGCCTTCGCAGGGCTGCGCTCTAATCCAACTGAGCTACAAGCGCTTATCTTTTTGCTGCCGATGGTGCCGAAGGAGAGATTTGAACTCTCATACCCTTTCGAGTACTACGCCCTGAACGTAGCGCGTCTGCCATTCCGCCACTTCGGCAACAACTATGAAATTATAATGGCGAAGCTTGGTAGTGTCAACGAAGCAAATAGAAAAAACCAAAGAGCCACACACACTTTGACGAATACCACAACCATTTTCCATGTTGACTGAGATTGAGCCATAACATAAAATATTCAAGAGAAAGCTATGCCAATTTACGAATATAACTGTCCAACCTGCCGATCTAAGTTCGAGTTGTTACGCCCCATAAGTCAGTCGGATGAAAAAGCCGAATGCCCTACATGCGGCAAGCTTTCAGTGCGCGCTATATCACGTTTCTCCTGCCTCACCAAAGATGATACGGGTTTTACCGCGCATATAGGCGGCTCATCTTGTAGCGGATGTCATTCTTCTTCATGCAGCTCATGCTGCGCAAGCTAGGAGTTCATCAATGCCCGTCTTCTCGGCGCAGAAAAGTGGACAAGCCAACCTACCCCTGCATTACGGGCAAGCACCTCCTTGGCTTTTCCAACGTATGGTCAACCTTTCAAAGCAAATAACGCTGGCTATTGTTGATGAATACGGCCCCGAAGAGATGCTGCACCGAATATCCCATCCATGCTGGTTTCAAGCGTTGGGATGCGTGCTGGGTTTTGACTGGCACTCAAGCGGTGTTACCACTACCGTCTGCGGAGCAATCAAGGCAGGGATCAACGGTATTGAGAAAGACTTGGGGTTCTTCGCTGCTGGCAGCAAAGGCGGCACATCTCGTCGCACACCAAGCGAGCTAACCAATTGGGGGCAGGTGCTATCTTTGGACTCAGCACCACAAATATACGCCAGCCGCATGTCGGCTAAGGTTGACTCTGCTGCCATACAAGATGGTTATCAGCTTTATCATCATGCATTCTTTTTTACAAATTCCGGTTCTTGGGTTGTGGTACAGCAAGGCATGAACAAGAACACGCACTATGCCAGACGCTACCATTGGCTAGGTGAAAAAGTACAAGATTTTGTAAATGAGCCGCACTCAGGAGTATCATCACAGGCAAAAAGCATAGCACTTGACTTAGCAGCAGAACAAAGCGCCAATGCCCGCAAGACCATAGCTGACATCGCATGCCATGAAAAACCTGGGACATTACTAGCGCAACTAAAAAGGTTATCCACTTTGACACTGACGGCACGCCATGACCTGCGTCCTTCAGACATGTGCATGGACAGTTTGCAAAAAATACTGTTAAGGGCACATGAACAGCAGCCGGCTAATTTTGAACAGTTATTGGGGCTTCATGGCGTCGGGCCCAAAACTATCCGTGCGCTATCGTTAATTTCTGAAATTATCCACGGTGTGGCCCCTGCCTACCGCGATCCGGCACGCTACAGCTTTGCTCATGGCGGCAAGGATGGTATTCCTTATCCCATAGACCGAAGCACTTATGATGAATCGATTGAATACCTTGCACGTATGTTACAAAAAACATATTTGGAAAAGGCGGAAAAACAAGCAGCAACCATGCGCTTGGACAAGCTACGCGCCGATAATTAAACCCTCCATCTCCATATTCTCTCTTCCCCTTCTATATTCTTTACCGCATCTTTACCATTGTGTGCATATAATAGTGTCATAATGAAAGTAAAGTTCAGACAAGGGCGGTGAAAAATGAACAAAGTACGACAAAGCACCATAAGCAAAGCTCTGTTCAAGCTGAAATGGTTTTTCTGGTCCTCAGAGAGGCGCTATGCCTATCTTTGGAATCGAACATGCAGCAGATGATATCATATTTCAAACATAGCATCTAACAATGACAGTTTTACAAAACTGTCATTGTTAATTTAAGCCACTTTACACTAATGGGAGTGTTTCCTCGCGGCGACGAAGATTCCTCAATATCAGCCATCCAGCTCCTGCCACCAGCAATCCAAGCACTACAACTACCAGCCCGACTAGCAATACCGCATCAGCCCAAAAATCCTGCGGGAACATAACCACCATATGGTCATATGGAGAAAATTCATAGTTGCCTTGCGGGAAAAATGTCTCGTGAAATTTGGTAAAAAACCAATCAAAACTGGTGACAGCAAACAACCCCAGAAATGCCAGTAACCCAAGCGTTAACAGTCCGCCGCACCAAGCACCTCTTGCCAACTCCCATGACACCTTAACTCGGTCTTTCCACCAAAGCATTACTGCATAAAACAGGATATACACCGCAGAAATCAAGCATATCCAATAATTCAGTCTCAGCAACCCTTTGACATCTTTCATATGGGCTATGTCATCTAAATCATACAGCGGTCCGGTATGCCCATTGTCATAGGTCACATTGATATCAAGATATTTCTGGTTTGGATTGTTAAAATAGGCGATTAATTCCTGCGCCGCACGTTTCAACTCCGCATCAGAAAGCTCCATTTCAGAAGCAACCTCATATTTGTCAAAGCCAGAAGTATAAACCCACAGGCTATTAAAAGCCCCTCCTATCGTACTAGAAAGAAGCATCAACGGCACGCATAACACAAATAACCATCGCGACAAAACACGCACTCTATTCATCGCTTCATTCTACAGTGCACCCTGCAAAAATGCTACAATGGCAACTGTGAACATCGATAACCCAGCCTGCACAGAGAACAACATCTCCTCATCTTGTTTCCGTTGCGGCGAATGCTGCACCAGATATCAAGCACTGGTAGAAGAAGCGGAAATCCAGCGCATTGCTGATTATCTGGGAATCTCAACCAAAAAATTCAAAATTGAATATACCGACCCACGCTGGCCTATCCAAGGTAAATTCTTGTTGAGCCACCGCGACAATATCGGTTGCATCTTTCTTATACAACACGACAAAGAGTTTTTGTGCTCAATACACGCAGTCAAACCACACCCATGTCAAGACTGGACAGCCGCATTATCGCGTAAAGAATGTCGTCACGGGCTGAGCAAAGTATGGAACTTAACGATAAGCGATACTGGAGAAATCTGTGGGACGGAACACGATAAAGAGGCTTTCACGAAGCATATTACGTCTATTTCAGCATAGATGAGGCACCAGCCAGCGTCAGCCCATTACGTATAAGCCTTTCATAATCCATTGCAACAGACGTAGCAGTATTTTGAAAAACCAAAACATGAAATAAATCACTCCTACCGCCACGACAGCAATAGCAAACCCTCCCAGAATATCAGAAGGATAATGTATCCCAACGTAAATGCGTGATACACATACCAGTAAAGCCATAAGCAAAAGCCATGTGCCCGCCTTGCGGTTCATGAACCACACAGCCAATGCCAGCCCAAACACAGCCGCTGCCATGTTTGAAGGGAAAGAAGGATCGTGAGGAAAGTAGAAATTATGCACCACAGAAGGTCCAAACACCTCAAACGGACGGGGGCGGTTGAAAATTGAATACAACAGTGTGCCTTCATAATCTGCTTTGCCCACTATTGTGATAATAGGTATTGAAGCAAAACCACTAGCAGTGCCAAGGCTAGCCATAGCCTTGAGTACAGCTATCTGATTGCGAGCCCGATCAGCTGGATTACGCACACCAAACCACATACCAACCAGCACCAAGCACATGACAACCAGCATAAAATAGTCGTTGGCAAGGCCGCTAACAATACGGTCAATGGAATCAACATGTCCGCCGAGGTTGTTTATCCAAGTAAAAAGCTTCTCGTCGAAACTCACTCCGCTCTCCTTACCCAACGCCGCCAAAAGGCTTGAAACCATGTAATCTCTTTGAGAGCTTCTATACCTTGTGCCTGTGTCCGGTTGTGTCGCAGTTGCCAATGATTAATGATAGAGGACAAAAACAAGCTGAATAACCCAGCAGCAAGAGTACTCAAGACAAACAATCCTGCCTGTTCTGATCCTTCTATAATACCCACCTCGTTATATGAGTTCCACATAAAAAGATACGCCAGTGAGGGCACCACTGTTATAACAGCAAAAAGATAACTAAAATACAGAGGAGTTATAGTCCAATAGTAATGTGACGGCCAAAGACGTACACGGGCCTTGCACAGAATAAACAATAACCCGCATAACCCCGCATGAGCTGATGCAACCTGAATAATACCCAGCACTGCAGCAAAAACTACTACACTATATCGCCAAACTAAACCCACTGTTTGAAGTTCAACTACATTATCCAAAAGCTAACTCTCTAATCTATAAGTTCAAGCACAGATTGGACTTATATATACTTACTAGCTAGGCTGTGTAAATTGTGCTACAATGGAAAATGATTATAAAGGTTATATCCACTAACCGCAAGGCTCACCACAATTACGATATTCTCGAAACGTTTGAAGCCGGAATCGTATTGCTTGGTTCGGAAATCAAATCCGTGCGCGAAAGCCGCGTAAGTCTTGGTGAGGCTTACGTAAAAGCAGATCATGGAGAACTGTGGTTGGTGGGAGCACACATTGCGCGCTACGAAGCAGCCAGTTATATGGGTCATGATCCCATCCGTCCGCGCAAGCTGCTCATGCATCGTAAAGAAATCCGGCTTTTGCTGGCAAAGCTGGCAGAAAAAGGCCTTACTATTGTACCGTTACGCATGTACATCAAAGAGCATAAAGCTAAGCTGGAAATCGGACTGGGACGCGGTAAGAAGCTTTATGATAAGCGCGAAAGCATTATGCGCCGCGAAAATGACCGTGAAATAGAACGTACATTAAAAAGGCATTGAGCCGTAAGGCTCACACAAACACGGGGACGCATGGTCTCGACAGTGGGAGTGTGCTACAGAATTGCAGGATGAGGTGCCATCCCCTCATTAAACAGGTGGCAAAAAAAACAACTGCCGAACCAGAATTGGTTCTGGCTGGCTAAATAAGCTAGCCCATCCAGCCTGACCCCATCCCGGCGGGTTGGGATTTGGGTGACAAAATGTCGGGG
>WQTJ01000073.1 GCA_009786345.1 Dehalococcoidia bacterium
TTACAGGTAATCTTGAAGGCATATGCCGGGTAACATTGCTTTGGGCTGCTATATGATTTTGTAGCAAAATCCTACAACAACTTGACACCGTCTGAGTCAATGCGACCGCTTGCCAGCCAAACTAGTTGCTGATATACTGATAGCTTGTTTATGGGAAGCGAGAACACTACAACTATGGACTACGAAACTATCATCGGCTTGGAAGTACACGCTCAACAGCGTACACAAAGCAAGATGTACTGCGGCTGTTCGGCAGAATACGCCAGTGCCCCACCCAACACTCATGTCTGCCCGGTTTGCTTAGGTTTACCAGGGGCACTTCCCAATATTAACAAACAGGCAATAGAATATACAATCATGACAGCGATGGCACTTAATTGCAGCATCGCGGAGTATTCTAAATTCGACCGTAAAAACTATCTCTATCCAGATTTGATGAAAGGTTATCAGATTTCGCAGTGCGACAACCCCATCGGCTCAAGTGGGTGGCTGAATATTGAAGTTGATGGTGAAATTAAACACATCGGCATCAATCGCGTGCATCAGGAAGAAGATGTAGCCAAATTGCTGCATCGCAATGAAGGCGGGACAACTTACAGCCTATTAGACATTAACCGCTCCAGCATGCCTTTGATGGAAATAGTCAGCGAACCAGATATGCGCTCAGCAGAAGAAGCCCGTGCCTATCTGCAGAAATTACACTCAATCCTGCGCTACCTTGGCGTTTCCACAGCAAACATGGAAGAAGGATCTTTTCGCTGTGATGCCAATATTAGCATCCGCCCTCGCGGTAGCGATAAGCTATTTGCAAAAGTTGAAGTTAAAAACATGAATAGCTTCCGTGCCGTCTTTCGTGCTTTGGAATATGAAGCTGACCGACAACGCAAAGCTGTATCCAATGGCGAAAAAATAGTGCAGGAAACACGCGGTTGGGTAGAAACAGAAGGGAAGACCGTTTCTCAGCGCAGTAAGGAATTCGCCCATGACTATCGCTATTTCCCTGAGCCAGACCTTCCGCCAATCATGCCCTCAAAAGAATGGGTGGCTGAAATACGCGCCAAGCTGCCCGAACTGCCTGAGGCACGTATGCAGCGTTTTACCACGCAGTACAACTTACAGGTTTACGATGCCAATTTGCTGACAGAAAGTCGTGACACTGCTGATTATTATGAGGATATGGCTAAAACAGCACCAGACCTCTCACCAAAAGATTTAGCCAACTGGCTGATGGGTCCGGCAGCTAGCATTCTTAATACCTCAGGGTGTGATATTATAGAGTTTAGGAAACGTGTTTCCCCAGCTAATTTCGTACATCTGGTAAATTTGGTAGACAAAGCTACCATTAATAGCGGAACTGGCAAAAGTGTGCTGGAAGATATGTTTACCACCGGCAAAGAGCCTCGGGTAATTATCGATGAAAAAGGACTGGCTCAGATTTCCGACACATCAGCGCTGGAAGAAGCAGCACGCCAAGTGATACAGGAAAACCCGCAGGCCGTCACCGACTACAAAGCCGGCAAGGCTCAAGCTTTGAAATTCATGGTTGGGCAGTTAATGCGGCTCTCAAAAGGCAGAGCCAATCCGAATATGGCAGCGGAAATAATTACGCGCCAACTGGGGGAAAACTAAATGAAGCTTTTTTTCATCATAGCGCAGATGGTACTTTCAGTAGCACTCACTGCCGCCTTATTGTTGCAGTCTAAAGGTGGTGGCGGGCTAGGTGGCATATTAGGGCAATCAGACACCGTCTACCGCACACGCCGCGGTGTTGAAAAAACTTTGTTCCAAATCACTATTGTGCTCATTGTGCTCTTCTTGGCAATCTCGCTTGTGATGATCAAGTGGGCCGTAGATTAAGCCCATCCATTAAACACAATCTTAAGTTAAAATAAGCCTCGGGGTTAAATATCCCGAGGCTTTGTATATCCTTAAAACCTGTACATGGCAAAGATTTGTATTGACACATCTTACATCCTTATCTATACTCGATTTAACCTAGAGCCCACACCGCCTTATGCTCCATATAAATTAATGTTATAATTCCACTGGAGGCGGATAGGCTCTGGTGGGCCTTGCGGACTTCAAATCCGTTGGCGACGGTTAACCGCCGCGGGGGGTTCGATTCCCTTCCCCTCCGCTAACTACTTCAAGAGGAGAAAGACTTGGCTGAGAATGGTAGCGATATCAGGCTAACCGCCCTCTCCCGTTATTCTGGTTGAGGGGCCAAACTAAGTCCGGGTGACTTAGCACAGGCATTGGGATGTCTTAAATTTCCACAGAACGAGAATGTTCTGGCGGGAATAAAGGATGACGCTGGCGTGTACAAACTACGTGACGATCTAGCTATTGTGGAAACAGTAGATATGATTGCGGCTATTGTAGACGAACCATATAACTTCGGCATGATTGCCGCTGCTAATGGCATCTCAGATATATACGCTATGGGAGGGAAACCCATCACCGCTATGAATATTGTGGGATTTCCTTCAGAAAGCATGGATATTTCTGTGTTAAGCAGAATTTTACAGGGTGCATTAGCCAAGCTTGATGAAGCAGGCATTATACTGATGGGTGGGCACAGCGTACGTAACGACGAGGTTAAGTTCGGGCTGTCCGTTACTGGGATCATTCACCCGGACCGCCTAATAACTAAAGGCGGCGCTAAAGTAGGAGATAAACTGATTATCACCAAACCTATAGGCACAGGCATATTAACCACAGCCCTCAAAGCTGAGATGCTTCCAACCCCTGTAACAGAGAAATTAATAGTGCAGATGTCCCGCCTTAATGATAAAGCCTGTCAAGCCATGCTGGAAATAGGAGTGCATGCCTGCACAGACGTTACCGGCTTCGCTCTGTTAGGGCACGCTGGAGAACTGGCAGAAAGCAGCGGAACATCAATAGAGATTGATAGCAAGAAAGTTCCAATAATACCAGAAGCCATGCAATTCGCCCACATGGGACTAATACCGGAGGGTATGTACGCTAACTGGGAATACCGCAACGCTATGGTGCAGGCCTCAGGTATAGATGAAGATACTATGAACGTGCTTTACGATCCGCAAACTTCCGGCGGGCTGCTCATGTGCGTAGCTCCCGAAAAAAGCACTGCCCTTCTGGACAGCCTTAATAGGTTGGGTGTAAGCGATGCCGTCGAAATCGGGCGCGTTGTGGAAGCAACTCCGTGCAGCCAGATTATTGTGTTATGAAAGCAACCCATCAAGCTAAAAAAAACTCTACACAACCTAGTTTGCGACAGCTACCATCTGTAGAGACACTGCTGGAATCTGCCTCACTATCACATGCTATCGCCCGATACACGCGGCCACTGGTAATTGAATCAATTCGCCAAATACTGGCAGAATTACGCCAGAATATACGCAGCAATCAAAGCCCCCCAACATTATCCATAGACGCTATTGCCCAGCTGATTACACAACATCTATCAAAGGAGTGGCCCGGGTTTGCCCAACCTGTCATAAATGCCACCGGCATCATCCTACACACCAATCTAGGACGTGCCCCCTTGTCAGCTCCAGCACTTGAAGCATTGAGCAATATTAGCGGACACTATTTCAACCTAGAAAGCGACCTCCACGGCGGAACTCGCGGCAATCGTACCATGGAGTTGAGGAAGTTGCTGGCTATTGCCAGCGGAGCCGAAGATGCGCTGGCAGTCAACAATAACACCGCTGCTATGCTTCTTGTACTCATTGCGCTTGCAGGAGGCAAAGAAGCCATCATATCCCGCGGAGAATTAGTTCAAATCGGCAGCGGCTTCCGCATACCTGAGATATTGGAACAGAGCGGCGTAGTATTGCGCGAGGTAGGCACTACCAATCAAACATCCGCACGCGATTATGAAAAAGCCATCAACAACCGCACTGGAATTATCGTGAAAGTGCACCAGTCCAACTTCGTGCAAAAAGGATTCGTCAGTCAAACATCCATAGAAGAATTATCCATCCTAGCCCGCAAAGCACATTTGCCGCTTGTTTACGACCTAGGCAACGGCGTTTTGCTAGATACAGCAGCTTTCGGGTTAGAACACGAGCCTACTGTCACGGAAGCATTGCGGGATGGAGCGGATATCGTCTGTTTCAGCGGAGACAAACTAATAGGCGGACCACAGGCCGGTATCATTGCTGGTAAACACGAATATATCCGCCTTATGCTAAATCACCCGCTGTTACGAGTAATACGATTGGATAAGCTATCAGCCATAGCATTGGAAGCCACTATTAAAAGTTACCTCGCCAATACCGCCGTCACAGACATACCTATATGGCAAATGATAGGACTAAAAATAGAAGATTTGCGTGTGCGTGCCCGCATCGTTGCACGCATCCTAAAAGCACATGGCATAGACGCCTCTGTGCAAGACGGGATATGTTTGGTAGGAGGCGGAACATTGCCAGAACAGGGGTTACCTACAGCACTTATCCGCCTGACCCCGTCCGGCGCAGTTGATGAAATAGCTCTCAAATTAAGGCTATCATCACCGCCGCTGATAACTCGTGTGGAAAAGGATGCTATTCTCATTGACCTGCGTACAGTTTACACCGACCAAGATGCACTGCTGCCTGGCATAATTACTGCCGCTTGGGCGTAAAAGGATTGCAAAGTGATCACTATTGGAACCGCCGGACATATAGATCACGGCAAATCATCCATAATAAAAGCCATTACCTCTATAGATCCTGATCGCTTGCCCGAAGAAAAAAAACGCGGCATGACTATTGACTTGGGCTTTGCATGGATGGATCTTCCATCCGGTGCAACAGTAGGCATTGTAGATGTACCCGGTCACAAGCAATTCACACACAACGTCATCCCCGGACTTTTTAGTATTGATGCAGTGCTACTGGTAATAGCTGCAGATGATGGTTGGATGCCACAGACAGAAGAGCATCTGCGCATATTGGATTTGCTTGGAATCAAACGCGGTATCGTGGTACTGAATAAAATAGACCTTGTAACAAACACCGAGTGGCTGGGTCTAGTTGAAAAAGATATCGCTACGCATCTGGCAGGAACCAATTTTGAGCATGCGCCAATAATGCGTGTCAGCGCACGCAGCGGTGAAGGCATAACAGAACTTACTCAAGCCATTGCCGAACTTGTACAACAGCTAACACCACGCAAAGATATAGGCAAAGCACGCCTGCCTATAGACCGCGTCTT
>WQTJ01000074.1 GCA_009786345.1 Dehalococcoidia bacterium
ATCATCAATGATACGCACGCCATGCCCGGCCAGCTTGCCTAATACCTGCTGATTATGCACAAGCGCTCCAAGCGTCTCTACCCTACCATGACCCTGCGCCACCTGTATAACAGTATCCACTGCACGGCGCACACCCATGCAAAAACCTATATGATCTGCCCGTCGGATTTCAAGTGGCATGTCGCACCTTTGAAAATACTAAACATAACACTTGCCAAATTTACCACGAAAACACCTCTTTGTAAAAAGTATATTAGGCATGACTCTCTGAGAATCATGCTGTACACCAACATCAAAAAACCAAACTTACTTCTTGCCGAATGCAACGCACGCACAAATTGACAACAGCCAATACGTCATTTACCATTAAAAATCTATGGCTTTTATTAACGCCACAATTTGTTTATAAGTCATCAAAACTTATGGCTTGGAGGCGATATGCCGTTCAGATTGGGTCCTACGGAAATCATTATCGTTCTAGTAATAGTACTTTTGATTTTCGGCATAGGCAAACTGCCGCAAGCTGGATCTGCATTAGGCAAGACTATGAAAGCTTTCAAAACCGGACAAGCTGACGATAGTGACGAGGTTGAGGAAGAAGAAAAAAAACCTCGCCGTAAGATTAAGCGTAAAACTTCATAGTTTTTAAAGCTTATTGTAGCCAGTTTAGACAAACTTATGTACATACAAAGACATAATGGTATCCAAAATCTATACCAAAAGCATTAAATCTCACTCATAAACCATCCCGCCAAAAATTGACAGATTGCCTGATTGGCGCTAACATTAAAGTGGTCAATATCTCCAAGCAGAGGGATGCCTACATGTCCGATTCATGGCGCACCTGTCACACCTGTGGCAGACAAGTGGAAATAGCTCTAGGTCAAGCTCTTGGAGATGCCATGCGTGGCTGGGTTGTGGTTTCCAGCCTGCGCGACAAAGATTCTTTCGATCGCTGCAGTTTCTGTTCCATGTGCTGCTTACAGCAATGGGTGCAAACGCAAGTTCCCGCTATACCAGATGTTTTTCTTCATTCACTAAGCGACAGCTCTTGTAATCTGTAGCTCTTTATAGCAAGTTACAGCAGGCATTTATCCAAATGTTCAGGATATCTGCTTTGTTTTTTATATTTAATAAAACTCCATACTGATATGAGCAACACTACAGACATAATCCAGAGTATTAATAGCATAAAATGGCAGCGCCGTGCTGTTATACTGGCACACAATTATCAGCCTGGCGAAGTGCAGGATATCGCCGATTTTGTAGGAGACTCGTTAGAGTTATCACAACAGGCGGCTCAAGTACAAGCCGACGTAATTGTTTTCTGCGGCGTGCATTTCATGGCAGAAACAGCCAATATCCTATCACCTCATAAGACCATTCTATTACCTGATCCAACTGCCGGATGCCCCATGGCCGATATGATCAATGCTGATGCGCTACGCACCAAAAAACAGGATCTTCTCGGAGTACCAGTGGTCTGTTATGTCAATTCATCAGCTGCAGTGAAAGCTGAGAGTGATATATGTTGCACATCAGCCAATGCCATCAAAGTAGTAGAAAGCTTGCCGCAACAGGAGATATTGTTTGTACCAGACCAATATTTGGGGCAATGGGTCGCATCACAGACAGGTAAAAAACTGCACCTCTGGACAGGCTCCTGCCCCACTCATGCCAACATCCTACCTCAACATATACTAGAAATGAAAAAGCGTTATCCGAATGCCAAAGTAATGGTTCACCCGGAATGCCGCCCTGAAGTGGATGCTTTAGCAGATGCTATTCCTTCAACCAGCGGCATGTTGCGCTATGCCAAGCAGATTGAGGCGCGTCAGATTATCGTAGGTACAGAAATAAGCCTTCTTCACCGCTTACAAAAAGAAATCCCTGATAAAGAGTTCTTGCCAATTAACCCCCAAGCGGTGTGTCCTAACATGAAACTCACCACGCTGGATAAAATATTACACTGTCTTGAAGAGCTGCAGCCACAAGTAATAGTACCGGAAGAAATACGCATCCGCGCCTATGCTGCCGTAGAGCGCATGCTGCAAGTGGTATAACTTGCAAAAGCAAAACCCTTAATAGCGCAAACTACCGTTTGCTGCGAAACAGAAACGCAGCTTCCGGACAAAACGCCGCCATGCATCTCCATGGCTATTGTTGCAACAAATACAAAAAAGGCATAAGCTATATATATGTCTTAGAGATACTTATCATGGAAAAAAGTACAAAAAATACGATAGTTTCAGCGGTATGGGTTTTTGGTGCAGTTTTATTAATTACATCTGTGATTCTCTTTATTATTTCCGCAACCACTCATAATACATCTCTACGGGTTCCAAGCATCATTTTATCCATTATTGCAACAGTGATAGGTTTAGCAAGAGCGCTAATAAGGTAAATTTCAAAACTAGTTCTACATCCCAAAATGCTTACAGATGCATTGGTTTCATACATTTTGGTTTGAAGCCTCCGTAGTTTTTGAGCTCCAATGAGTAAGGTATTAGCCACTTTCTGGTAGTAAATACACTCGTTTGCCTTGCGCAAGACAGGCATATATGCTTAAATACCGAACAGTGGATACTTTCATAGGTTTGGATATCGGCTCAGTCAATGTCAAAGCCTGCCTAATTGCAGCAGATGGCACACTCATACATAAAGTCAGCGTCCGCATCACAAGCAATGCAGAAGCGGCAACCAATACAGCCATCATGCAACTTGATGGGTGGGATAAAGCCAAAGGTTTGGGGATTTCCGGTTCAGGGCGTACGCTGATAAACCATCCTGACACAGCAATTTTCACGTCACCTCTGGCACTGGCCACCGGAGTGTTACAAGACCATCCCGATACACGCAGCATCATACAGCTTGGCGGTCATAATACGCTCATCGTGCAGCTTGAAGACGGTCTGAATAAGCCATGGAAAATAGCTTCCAATCCGCTATGCGCCGCCGGTACGGGGCGCTTCATTGAGCAACAGGCTTATCGGCTAGGGCTCAGTCTAGAAGACTTTTCGCGCTTGGCACTTGAACATAACGGCACAGCGCCCCGTATTGCTGCCCGCTGCAGTGTTTTCGCCAAAAGCGACCTCATTCATTTACAACAGAAAGGTGTGGCATTACCAACTATGCTCTATGCCCTATGCCAGTCTGTAGCACGCATGGTAACAGCACTCAATCCTGGTACTTTCAGCGAACCGCTGTATTTAGCCGGGGGGTTGGCCAACAGCCAAGCTATCGTACGCGCACTAGAGGAAGCTATATCCGAGAAAAACAGCCATGCTGTTACCATAAATATTGCGCCAAATCCTGATTTCAGCGAAGCCTATGGCGTTGCATTGCTGGCTCGCCACCAGCCTGCACCCATTCCGCATTTTCCTCTATCAAATCATACTGTGCAGCAATATTTCCATTTACCTCCACTGCCTCAAGAACAAGGCGAATACATTCTGCCCACCATCCCAGCAATTAAATCATCTATTGATGGATATCTCGGTGTAGATATTGGTTCAACCAGTACCAAGGCAGTCATAATGGATGCCAGCGGCAAAAACGTGCTTGCAAAAAACTATATCATGACCTCAGGGCGCCCGATAGATGCCGTACGTCAGCTGCTTCGTAACCTGATGGAGCATGGTGCTAACATGGTAAACATACTTGGAGTTGGTGTGACCGGTTCCGGGCGTTACCTTGTAGGACATTTCATCGGAGCCGACTTGGTGAAAAACGAAATCACCGCGCAAACACGCTGCGCAACCGAAATAGACCCCTATGCTGACATCATTGAAATCGGTGGGCAGGACTCAAAGTTGGTACTAAAACGCAAAGGGATAGTTGTAGATTACCAGATGAATAAAGCCTGTGCGGCAGGTACAGGCAGTTTTATTGACGAACTGGCTGAAATGTTGGGGATTAAAGTGACCAACGGCAATTTTGCCAAACTGGCTTTTCGTGCGCCTTATACCATTGACTTAGGCACGCGCTGCGCTGCTTTCATAGGTCAATCAGTAGCACTGGCACAACAAGAAGGGGCCCCGCTGGAAGTCATCGTCGCTAGTTTGTCCGGTTCTATCGCTAAAAATTATTTATCTAAAGTAGTAGGCCACCGCAAGCTGGGAAATAAAGTAATCCTCACTGGTGCCGTATTCTACAATGAGGCGGTAGTAGCCGCTTTCCGTGAGCAATTAGGTAACAGGATTGTTAATGTAGCTCCGCATCGCGAGGTATCAGGCGCCATTGGCGCAGCGTTACTGGCCCGCGAGAATCAAATAGGCAAACCCAGTAATTTTAAGGGCTTTCAACAGATAATCAACCAGCCTTGTGAGTTAAAAACTTTTGTATGCCAATCATGCGATAACAACTGTACTATTACACGCATGGCATTAGACGATGGGAAAGCTACGTATTACGGCAGCCGTTGCGACCGTTATGACAGCCTCAGCACCACAAAAAAACAACTTACAGCCTTTGATGAGCGTGAAAAGCTGCTGTTAGCGAATTACAAAGAAGGAGCTGGGTACGGACCACTTGTCGGACTGCCACGTGCTCTTTTCACTTACGATTTCGCGCCGCTACTCATCGGCTTTCTTAACGCACTGGATGCCCGCGTGCTAATTTCCGGTAAAACGACCGCATCCATCATGGCGAAAGCCTCTGAGTTGGCTTACAGCGACAGTTGTTTCCCGTTAAAATTAATGCACGGGCATGTTGACAACTTACAAGACAAATGCGACTTCATACTATATCCATCAGCTGTACGCATCGGGCGCAAAGAAGGCGACCGCAATCAGAAGTATTCTTGCCCGTTAGTACAGGCAGCGCCTTTCATAGTGCGTCAAGTGCTAAAACTGGGAAATAAGATGGTTGCGCCTCTACTGGATTTCAGCCTTGGAGATACTGACGTTATCACCAATCTGTCCCAAGCGGCCGTTGACATGGGTTTCAACCGTAAGCTTGGCAGAAAAGCAGCATATGCTGGTATTGCCGCACAAAACGCTTTCTATAATGCCAGAGAAAACTCCGGCACCAACTTGCTGGAAAGCCTACGCCGAAGCGGACAACTTGGCATCGTGATACTTTCACGTGCTTACATGGCACAGGATGCGGGAGCCAACTTGGGCATTGCCGAAACATTAGCCAATTTGGGAGTAGTTCCCATTCCATTGGATTTTCTACCGCTTGATAGCATAAACATTGACGAGTACTCAGACAGGCCATACTGGTCATACG
>WQTJ01000075.1 GCA_009786345.1 Dehalococcoidia bacterium
GCAGATGATGGCAGGCTGCCTATGGCATCAGTAGCGCCGCAAGAAAATAATCCTGAAATTAAATCGACAGAGAGTAAGATACTAGCGACAAAAAACGCAGAATCCAAATCGTTTTCCAAGAAGGAGAGCCCTGTTATGCCAGTCCAAACCAAAGCAAGTAACGCTATTACTAAACTAAGCGACAATGCCATGCGTGTGCTGGAAAAGCGCTATCTGCAAAAAGATAAGCAGGGGAATGTGATAGAAACTCCGGAAGATATGTTCCGCCGAGTGGCACAAACTATTGCTGCGGCTGAACTAAATTATAACCCCAAGGCTGATGTGAAGGCTTGGGCTGATAAATTCTATGTAGCCATGACAAGCTTGGAATTCCTGCCAAACTCTCCCACTCTTATGAATGCGGGGCGTGAGTTAGGGCAACTTTCGGCTTGTTTTGTATTGCCTATTGATGACTCAATGGATTCTATCTTTGAAGCCGTCAAGAATACTGCTCTCATACACAAGAGCGGTGGCGGTACAGGTTTTTCTTTCTCGCGGTTACGTCCTGCAACTGACCGCGTAGGCACCACCGGCGGAGTTGCGAGCGGGCCCGTGTCGTTTATGCGCGCTTTCGACGTGGCTACCGATGTTATTAAGCAGGGAGGCACGCGACGCGGTGCCAATATGGCTATCTTAAATGTGACGCATCCGGATATCCTGCATTTTATTAGTTCCAAAGAAGATATGGTTTCGCTGACTAATTTTAATATTTCTGTAGCTGTCACTGCTGATTTCATGAAGGCGGTTAAGTCGGGGTCTGATTATGAGCTAATTAATCCGCGCACTAAAGAATCGGCCGGTAAACTTAATGCGAAGATGGTTTTCGATAAGATGGTTGAGTTGGCTTGGAAAACTGGCGATCCGGGTGTGATATTCATTGACCGTATCAATCAAGGTAATCCCACCCCGCAATTGGGGCATATTGAGAGTACTAACCCATGTGGTGAACAGCCGCTTTTACCATATGAAAGCTGTAATTTGGGCTCTATAAATCTATCACGCATGCTTAAGCGCAATGGCAAGACAGAGATAGATTACAAAAAGTTAAGAGATACAGTGAAGCTGGCAGTGCGCTTCTTAGATAATGTTATTGATGTTAATCGTTTTCCGCTTCCTGCTATCGGCGAGATGACGCGCCAAACACGTAAGATAGGGCTGGGAGTTATGGGTTTTGCCGATTTGCTTGTCCAGCTTGGCATTCCATACAATTCCGAAGAGGCTTTGCGTGTGGCAGAAGATGTTATGAGCGTTGTTAACAATACGGCGCATAAGATTTCAATGGAACTAGGCGAAGAACGAGGAGTATTCCCTGCTTTTGCGGGCAGCATCTATGACAAGCCGGACGCGCCAAAGGTTCGCAATGCTGCATGTACCACTATTGCTCCCACTGGCACACTCTCTATAATCGCGAATTGTTCAGGCGGTATTGAACCGGTATTTGCGCTGTCTTTCACTCGTAATATTCTTGATGGAGCCAAGTTTATAGAGGTAAATCCGTACTTTGAGGAAGCCGCCAGAAGCGGTGGTTTTTATTCAGAAGAACTGATGCAGAAGCTGGCAAATGGGGAACATCTGAAAGATGTTGCAAATGTACCTGACGGTGCAAAACGGGTCTTTGTGACTGCTCATGATATTGATGTGCAGTGGCATGTGCGTATGCAGGCAGCTTTCCAGCATCATACGGATAATGCTGTTTCTAAGACAGTTAATTTTCCCAAAGAGGCAACTGCGGCCGATGTGGCTAAAGTATATATGATGGCTTATGAAGAACAGCTGAAAGGCATTACTATCTATCGTGACGGTAGCCGTGACGGGCAGGTGCTTACAACCGGCAAAGATGCTGCAAAGGGCAATGAAAAAGAATCCCGATTGGTGAGTGCTCTATCGTCTCCGCGTAAGCGTTCTAAGGTGACGAATGGTTTTACTGAGCGTGTTACCACCGGATGCGGCTACATTTATGTCACAGTTAACTCTGATGAACATGGGATATGTGAGGTGTTTTCGCATTTGGGTAAGACTGGCGGCTGTGCCGCAGCACAGCTGGAAGCATTATGCCGACTTATTTCGCTTGGGCTGCGCTCTGGTATTGAGGAGGCTTCACTGGTAAAACAGCTTAAGGGCATTCGCTGCCCCTCTATCGCATGGGAAAACAGCAAGTCTATTCTCTCTTGCGCTGATGCTATTGCCGGAGTATTAGAGCATCAAGCCGGGCTGGTTCAGGAAAAAGATGACTTAGGGCATTCTGCTCAGGACTTAGGACTGGTGAAGAATGTGGCCGGGCAGTGTCCTGAGTGTACCAGCCTTCTGTCCTATCAGGAGGGATGTTTGGTGTGTCCCGGTTGTGGTTATACTAAGTGCTAATAGGTTAAACTGTTATTATTTTGAATGGAAGGAGGTGAAATAACATAGATAGAAGCGAACGAGCTATGATATTCATCGACGGCTCGAATATGTATCACTCGCTGAAGGCATATTTCAAACGGACGGATATAGATTTATCTCTCTTTAATCAGAAATTATTGGAAAAGCGCCATTTGGTGCGCATGTATTATTATAATGCAGCGGTGGGCAAGCAAGAAGAGCCGGAACGTTTTAAGGATCAGGAAAAGTTCTTTAAAAGTGTAGCTGCTATTCCATATACGGAGTTGCGCTTGGGGCGCTTGGTATATACCAGCCAATGGCCCAACAACCCGCCATTTGAAAAAGGTGTGGATGTGCAGCTTGCTACTGATATGATAACGCATGCTTTCAAGAACAATTATGATGTGGCTATATTGGTAGCTGGCGACAACGATTTTGTTGGTGCTATGCAGGCAGTAAAAGACAACGGCAAACATGTAGAAGTGGCTTTATTTGGGCAGGAGAGTACGTCGCGCCAGCTTAGAGATGTTGCCGACCGCATCATAGCACTGGATGGTCGTTTGTTGCGTGGATGCTGGAAAAGCCAGCAGTCAATTCCAAATAATGCCAAGAAACATTATCGCAAGAATGGAGATAGCTTGGTCAATAATTCGTCAAATCATAACAGCTTCACCGCCGTGCCGCGCCAAGATGAGCGTGCGGAAGTGCATGATGATGGCAGTGACTATGCTAATGACGATGCTATGTCATATAGTGATTTATGGAGTGATACACGTTACGAGCCATAACTGGCACTGGTTTTATCTAAAGCCCCTCCACGAGAGGGGCTTTTTTGTAAGATAGTTAACCTATGTGTTGTGTTAGTCTCTGTACTTGCGCTAATATGAGGCGATGGCATTAGATAATAAAATGCGTAAACAAGCGCTTGGCCGTGCCGATTATTTTAGTGGCGGACGTTTGGCTGGAGAGGAAGGCACTGTAATACGTGATTGGGGCGGGCGCTATCCGTTTGCTCTAATCTATCCCAATAGCTACTTCATAGGTATGTCTAACTTGGGATTACAGGCTATATATAGCTTGTTAAAAGCTCATCCTGAAACAGTGGGAGAGCGTGTTTTTTGGGAGAATGATGGCGAACCTCTTCTTAGCTTGGAATCATCGCGTCCGCTGATGGATTATGCTTGCTTGGCATTTTCTTTCTCTTATGAATTGGACTACCTGAATCTTGCTTCCATCCTGAAAGCAGGCGGCTTGCCGCTCTATGCCGCTCAGCGCGATGACAGCCATCCACTGTTGATTACCGGTGGCCCTTGTGTTACGGCTAACCCGATGCCGATAGCTCCTTTTTTTGATGCGCTGTGCATTGGAGAAGGGGAAGTTATCCTGTCAGAAATGCTATCTCATCTGACCAGCGGACTGACTCGTGTTGAAACATTGCAAAAATTATCTGACACACCTGGAGTGTATGTGCCTATGCTGGCTGAAAACAAGGTGATTGAGCGTCGCTGGCTGCCTGCGCTTGATGATTTTCCCACTCATTCCTGTGTACTTACCCATGATACGGAATTGGGAGAGTTGTATCTTATTGAGGTTGAGCGTGGATGCAGTGCGTCTTGCAGTTTCTGCTTGGTAAGCAGGGCTTTTTGTCCGTTGCGCTTTCACTCGCTGAATTCTTTGTTGCAGCAAGCGCGTGAAGGGTTGAAATATCGCAATCGTATCGGGCTTGTGGGGCCTGTTGTAACTGATCATCCTCAGATAGAAGAATTGCTGAATGGTTTATTGCAAATGGGAGCAGGCTTTTCTTTAAGCTCCATTCGTTTGAAAAACATTAACATGCGCATATTGGAATTAATGTCTCAGGGCGGAGTACGCACGCTGGCATTGGCGCCTGAGGCTGGTTCTTCACGTATGCGCCAAGCTATTCGTAAAGGGTTTGACGAACATGACATAATATCGGCAGTTGAGATGGTATCGAGGCAGCACTTCAAACAACTCAAGCTCTATTTTATGATAGGACTGCCGTCAGAAACAGGTGAAGATGTGTCATGCATTATTGATTTGGCTTTAAAGTGTCAGCAACTTCTTGATGCACATAGTAATGGCTGCCGCCTAAGTCTGAATGTGGCTCCATTCGTACCAAAAGCCGGTACACCTTTCCAGTGGCTTGGTATGGCTGAAGAATCTATTCTGGAAGAGCGTATTGCCTATCTGCGTGACAATCTCAGCAGATATGGCATAGAGGTTAAAGCGGAAAGCCCGCAGTGGAGCCATGTGCAGGCGGCACTCTCGCGAGGCGATGGGTCGTTTGCTGAGGTGCTTGCTAATATTGATAAGGTGTCGCTTTCAGGCTGGCGGCGCGCTGTAAAAAAAGCTGGCATCAATTTGGAATACTTCGTACGCGAGCGCTGGACGCGAGATAGCATGCTTCCATGGAGCATGATAAAGTTGTAATACACGGCAGGCTTTGCAATGTGGGGAGCATCATAAAGCCTGCCAGTATTATTGTAAGTGGATATTTGATGCCAATGGAGTAGCAGTTAAGCTAAACCGTTTAGTAACTCATTGACTATTGTATTGACTTCTTGCCCATCGGCTTTGCCTTTCACCAAAGGCATCAATTTGGGCATGAGTTTGTTTTTGTCGTGCGGCCCGTGGCAATCTAATTCGACTATCAATTTCTTTACAAGAGTTGTTATTCCCTCGTGGCTCATCTGCTCAGGGAGGTAAGCCTTGAGTATGCTCATTTCACTGTCTTCTTTAGCGGCTAGTTCAAGGCGATTAGCTGTTTTGTATGCTTCAATGCTTTCTTTGCGCTGTTTGATTTCCTTGGATATCACGCCTAGTATGTCGCTATCTGTTAGTGTGGCTTGTTTAGCGATTTCAGAGTAATTTATAGCTGAAAGCACCATACGAATCACTG
>WQTJ01000076.1 GCA_009786345.1 Dehalococcoidia bacterium
TTGCAAGCAGTGGCTGGCGGGCTTGACATAAATGAGATTCGCAATGGTATAACTGCAGTAAAAGTTGCGTCTAAGCAACTTTGGCAAAATGTCAGCTCGCGTTTGGTATTGGATGTCATGATGTTGGATATGCCAGTGCCTAGTTTAAAAAGAATTAGAGTTTAGGAGAGTGTGATGTTAGAAGTTGTAGGTGTACGTTTTCGCAAAAATAGCAAGATATATCATTTTGAGCCCGCAGGGCTGGGACTTAAACTTGGTGACAACGTAGTAGTGGAAACTGTTAATGGACAAGCTCTTGGGCGGGTGGTGGTGTTTACTACTAAAGATCCTGCTGGGGAATTAACTGATCCGCTCAAGCCTGTTTTGCGACTGGCCAATCCTGAAGATGTAGAACATGCAGTGAATCTGTGCGGCAAAGAACATGATGCACTAGCGGAGACAAGTCGTTTGGTCAGTGAACTTAATCTGCCTATGAAGCTTGTTTCTGCTGAGTATAACTTAGATGCTTCACATTTGATAGTTTTCTTCAGTGCTGATGGGCGTGTGGATTTTCGTGACCTGGTGCGTGAGTTAAGCCGTAGCTTGAAAGTACGTGTGGAGTTGCGCCAGATAGGACCACGAGACGAAACCAAGTTGCTTGGGGGTTTTGGCAGATGCGGGCGTGAACATTGTTGTGCTGCTTTCTTGGATGAGTTTTCTCCTGTTTCTATCAAGATGGCCAAGGCGCAGGATTTGCCGCTTAACCCTATGAAGATTTCAGGTGTGTGTGGGCGTTTGCTTTGCTGCTTGGGATATGAGTGTGATCAGTATCGTGCCATCAAAGAAAAGATGCCTTTTAATGGCCAGCGTGTTCTAACAGATTCTGGCCCGGGTGTTGTGGTTGGGCAGAACACATTGGCAGAGAAAGTGTTGGTTGAATATGAAACGGGCGTACGCTTGGAGTTACCTGCCTCAAAGATTAAAATATTGGAGCCACGCACTGCTGAAAAAGGCGTGCAAAATGTGTCACGTTCTGTTGCTATAGCTGCTTCTCAACCAGCTGGAGAGAACTCGCTTGATGCTGTGAATTAGGCTTGCTTTGAGTTGGCTGATGAAGCTGTAGAAAGTGCTGCCAATGATGAACTTGGCAAAAATCCAAGTTCATCATTGGCAATATGTCGCGCTTTTCTCTATATATAGATTGTTATATCAGATTTAGCTTTGTGACTTTTGCAGTCTATCTAAGATTTGCTTGATGCTGGCGAGTGAGTCATCTGTATCTTGAGTTTTTGAGGTGCTGGGAGATTCGTCTGGTTTCAATCCGATGTTTTTGTGACATTCTGGGCATGGGATATTTTTCTGTAGCTTGATTTGACTGAGTTTAACCTCCAATTCAGCATCGCATTCAGGGCAGTGGATTTCAATCTCAAAATCTTCAAACAATGGTTCATCCTTATATTAACTGAATTTTGTATGTAATATGCAGTGTTTTAACATTTTGTTTGCTATCACAATGTCTTTAGGTGCATACTAATAACCCTTGGGGTTACCCATCCCCAGGATAAAACACCCATTCTAATGGGGTTATGATTTGGCAATTATTCCGGGTGATCGATGCGTTTACGTCTTTGGTAAGACTGTTTTGTTTGCCCTGTTGAGACCATACTGGTGCGGAAGTCTGGTGCAGTGATATTGAAAGGAGTGCTTATTTTAGGGTCAGCCAAGCGCGAGCTGATGCGGCTTTCTAGTTCCTCCAGCGTCATATTGGTGGTTATTACCATAGGTAGTTGTGCATTGTAGCGGTAGTTGATTATTTGGTACAGTTTCTCCTTCTGCCATTGGGTATCATTCTGCGCCCCGAAGTCATCAAGTACAAGTAGCGGGGTTGTTTTTATGCGCTCGAAAAGCTGATCATAAGACGTTTTACTTTCAGGAGAGAAAGTAGAGCGTAGTTGATCCAAAAACTCTGGAACTATTACAAACAAAGCCGGTTGTTGTGCCTGATAGCGGAAATTTACAATGGCAGCTGCTAGATGTGTCTTGCCGCAACCGGTTTCACCTTGAAATAATAACCAGCCTTCTGGCGCCTTGGCGAAATCAATCGCTAGATTATAAGCACGTGACAGATTTTCCTGTTGCTCTTGTGGCAAGTTGATGCGGCGGTAATCGAAAGATGAGAAAGTCATATTTTTTTGTAGTTCAAGGTCTGCTTTCCAGAAATAATCTGCTGAATTAACATCCTCGTCCAGCAAAAAGACTTGGCATAACTTCTCGTTTTTCAGACGACTACGCAAGCGTGCATCCATATGTTCAGGGTTGTTTTCTGATGTTATAACGGTGGGCAATTCATAGTTGAAGCGGTGCGTCAGAAGTTGGTCTAGTTTTTCCTGAGCCCAAGGAGTGCTGGCTTGTGTGCCTAGGTCGTCTAGGATTAGAAGTGGAGTATTGCGCACTTGATCAAATAAGCGGTCGTATGTCAGTGTGCTGTCAGGGCTGAAAGCTGAGCGCAGGTGATCCAATAAATCCGCTGCTGTGATGAAAAATGCTATAGCGTTGTGAGAGATGTGTTCGTTGGCGATGGCAGCGGCTAAATGTGTCTTTCCGCTACCAACTGAGCCTATAAATACTAGCCAGCCGGTTGGCGTGGTAGCAAACTGTTTGGCTGCTGTGAAAGCGGCGTTGAAACGTTTTTGTATACGTACATCTCCTCTACATCCATATGGTGTCAGCTTATCGAAAGTGACATTTTTCAACGCGCCCAAATTTGCATATGTTTCTAGTTGTTGGCGGTGTTTGGCGTTGCACTGTTTTTGGATGCACTGACAGGAAACCGCATTGCTGTAGTCTGGTTTGCCGTTTGGCAACATAGGATAAACGAACCCAGCTCCATTACAGGTGGAGCATACAACGCTATGCTGTGGCTGTTCTTCAGCGTTGGATAAGATGTCCGTATGATCCGCGTATGTATTTGTCTGGATCTTCTTGGGAAATATTTTGCCTATTTGTTCCATTTTTTTTACCTTCGCTGAGCCAGCGTTCTAGTATGCGTGAAATGTAGCGCCAGTTACGCTTATTGGCATAAACTGCTTCACGTATGGCATCACGTATCCATTCTTCAGAATACTGCATCAGTGCGTCTTTCAGTTCTTCGGCGACCATAGGTGTTAGTAACCCGATATTTTCTTCATAGATGCTAAAAATATCTTTTTGCTCTGCTGGTAGAAATACTGGTTTGATCGCTTCAATATTTGGTAGTTTGAGTTTTCCATTGTGTATGTGCTCAACTGCCTGACGATTTTCTTGCGTGTTAAGAAAATATAAATGTTCATCGCAGTCTTCTTTTGTAACTTCTACATGGACGATCATCCCGCGTTTTACTGCGACTGTGAGGGAATCTAGTAACACTTTGGAGGCAGCCTCATTTGCGTTCTGCATGCTGGATATTAAAGAAGCGTTTGACATAAGCTCACTTAAGCTGACGTAGCGTGGGCTTCCTTTTTTTGTGTAAAGTGTTTGAAATATGTATAGCATACATTTTAGCTCATGGCTTTCCATTTCTGGCATGAGCATGTTCATGAACAGATTTGGCACTGGTGTAAACTGCATATTGGCCGGGAATCCGTTAAAGTTTGTCATGATAATTATGGTGTTGCGTTGTAGAGGTTATCGAATTTGGTAAGGGCGGTTTTAAAACGTACCTTGACTTGTCCAATTGGACCATTGCGGTGTTTGGCTACAATGATGTCGGCTAGTTCACGTGGGTATTCTTGGTTGGGATGTTCACGCTCCCAGTCCTCTTCTGTCTTGTAATATACTTCATCGCGGTAGATGAAAATCACGATGTCGGCATCTTGTTCAATAGCTCCGGACTCTCGCAGATCTGATAATTGTGGTATATGAGTGGCACGTCCTTCAACAGCACGTGAGAGCTGTGAGACAGCGATTAATGGCACATTAAGTTCGCGGGCAAGACCTTTGAGCGACCGTGTGATGTTGGATAACTCCTGTACTCTATTTTCTGATCTGCCTTCGCTTTGCAATAGTTGCAGATAGTCTAAGATTATTAAATCCAAAGGGTGTTCATAGTGCAAGCGACGTGCCTTGCTACGCATTTCTACTACTCGCACCATCGGAGAATCATCAATATAGATGGAAGCGGATGAAAGCTTTCCCTGTGCTTCCATAATGGCACGTTCTTCATCATCAGTGTTGAAACCTAACCGCATGCGCTTGGAATTCACTTCGGCTTCTGAAGCTAACAAGCGCTGCACTAATGACTCATTTGACATTTCTAAGCTGAAAATGGCTACACAGGCACCTTGGTCTATGGCAGCATTGCGTGCAATATTCATGGCAAGCGAAGTTTTACCCATTGATGGACGTCCGGCCAATACGATTAAATCTGAACGTTGCATGCCGCCTAGCAATTCGTCCAAACCATGAAATCCTGAATTAATGTGTGGCATGCGTTGAAAAACACCTTCTTCAGGTGGTTTCGGCTCCTCGAAGTACTTGTCCAGAATATTTTTGATAGGGATGAAGTCCAAACGCCCGCGTTCGGTGCGCAAGCGGAACAAAACATCTTCTGCTTTGTTAAGGGTGTTGCTGATATCCGGATCGGCTTCATAGCCAAACGTAGAAATCTTGTCGCCAGCTGATATAAGTTGACGCATGAGAGATAAGCGGTACACGATTTGGGCATAATGCTCAATGTCGAGTGACGTTGGCACAATTGAAATCAAGTGGTTGAGGTAGGCGGCACCGCCAACCTTTTCCAATAGCCCTTGTCTGTCAAGCTCTTGGGCTACGGTAATTTGGTCAATAGCTTCATCGCGGTGGTAAATGGTCAGTGCTGCTTGATATATCCGGCGGTTGGATTCAGAGAGGAAGTCATCCGGTCGCAACAAAACAGCTACTTGATATACACTTTTACCATCAATCAATAACGAACCATTGACGGCTTCTTCAGCGTCTATATCGTGAGGGGGTAGATTGGCAACAGCCATCTAATTTCCCTCGCTGCTGATTATTACTTTGACTTTGGGGGCGAGGTCACCTGAAAGGCGTACTATTGCTTCAAAATTCCCTGTGTGCCGAAGAGGCTCGGTTAGCTCAACTTTGCGCTTGTCTATTTCGCTCCCAAGTAATTTGGACAACTCTAATGCAATATCGCTGTTGGTAATGGAGCCGTAGAGCTGCCCTTTGCTTCCTACTTTGCCTTTAAGGTTGACGGTTGTATTTTTGATCTGTTCAGCTAGCACTTTCATTTCAGCTTTATGTTCATCTTTGCGGCGTGCTTCGGCGTGCTTCTGCGCTTCAAAGTGTTGCTGTATGTCTGGCTGGGCAACGACCGCCAGCTTTTTGGGAATGAGGAAATTACGTGCGTATCCATCGTTGACTTCCTTAATTTCACTGGCTCTGGCTACGTTG
>WQTJ01000077.1 GCA_009786345.1 Dehalococcoidia bacterium
TTTGTGACGTTATTGATATCTCCTGTAAGCCCCAGCGAGAAAGGTGTAAGGGGGACGCATTGCGCCAGCCCCCCGCCGGCTGCGCTGCCCTTGATATTAAAAGTGGGCCCGCTGGATGGCTGGCGTATTGCTCCGGAAGAGTTTTTGCCCAGTGCGCTTAATCCGTCAACCAGTCCCATGGTAGTTGTGCTTTTGCCTTCTCCGAGGGGGGTTGGGGTAATAGCGGTTACAACAATATATTTGCCGTTGGGACGTTTTTCCAAACGTTTGAGCAATGCGGCAAAATCAACTTTACCGATGTAATGCTCATAAGGCATCAATTCTTCTTGATGGACGCCCCATTTTTGTGCTAATTCCGTGATGCGCATCATGCGGGATTCGGCTGCTTCGGCTATCTGCCAGTCAGCCATTTTTGTTGGATCAAGTACATTAGAATCAAATTTTGTCAAAATGGGTTCCTCTCATGAATAAATGCTACCTCTAATTATGCCATGTTTGAGGGGGCTTTTGGCAAGTATATATTTTATATTTTGCTTGCCGTCACATACAATGTAAGCTATAATTAGCTTTTAGTAAATTCTTTAACTAGGATAATTGTGTTTAGAACTCATAATTCCCATGAATTAAATGCTCATTTGGCAGGTCAGAAAGTGACTGTTGCCGGATGGGTTGACCGTCGCCGGGACCATGGTGGGTTGATTTTTATCGATGTGCGCGACCGGTCAGGTTTGGTGCAGGTGATATTCAATCCGGAATTATCTGCTGATTGTCACAAGCTGGCTGAGGATTTGCGCAGCGAGTTTGTGGTGCAAGTGACAGGAGTGATTTCGTTGCGCCCTGAGGGCACTAAAAACCCCAAACTGGCTACAGGTGAAATTGAAATTCTAGCTGATAATCTCACAGTTCTTAACACTTCGGAAACACCGCCATTTTACATAAATGAGGATGTAGACGTAGAGGAAAACTTACGTCTTAAGTACCTTTATCTAAATATGCGCCGTCCGCGTGTGCGTGACATTATTTTGCTGCGTCATCAAGTGATGCGTTTTATGCGCAGCTATTTTGATGCTCTGTCGTTTGTCGAAGTGGAAACGCCTATTTTGGGCAAGAGTACGCCGGAAGGGGCGCGTGATTACCTTGTTCCTTCACGTGTACATCTCGGCAAGTTTTACGCTTTGCCTCAGTCTCCGCAGCAGATGAAGCAGCTTCTTATGGTTGGCGGTATTGAGCGCTATTACCAGATTGCCAAATGTTTTCGTGATGAGGATACCCGTGCTGACCGCCAACCGGAGTTTACCCAGCTTGATGTAGAGATGAGCTTTATTGATGAAGCGGACATCATATCTATTGCTGAGGAAATGTTCATTAGTTTGGTGCGCCATTTACGTCCAAACAAGCGTATGACCATACCATTTCCGCGTATTACCTATACTGAAGCCATGGAGTGCTATGGTTCTGACAAGCCAGACTTGCGTTTTGATATGCGTATAGGTGACGTATCGCAGATAGTTTCAGACAGTGAGTTCGGTGTTTTCAAAAATACTATTGCTTCCGACTGCAAGGTGAAAGCTATTGCCTTGCCTGGTTGCGGGGCTTATTCGCGTCAGGAATTGGCTCATCTCACTGAACTTGCGCAAAGCTATGGAGCTAAAGGTTTGTTGAGTTTGGCTTTAGGCGAATGCGCATCTATCGATGCTCTTACTATGGAACATGTGAAGTCGGTGGCAGCCAAATATCTTACACTGGAACAAATCAAGCAGATAGCTGTTCGCACTGGTGCAAAACCAGGAGACTTAATTGTATTTGTGGCTGATTCTGATGCAGTAGTAACCAATTCTCTTGGCAAGTTGCGTCAGGAAATGGGGCTACGGCTTAAACTTGCTGATCCTGAACAGTTTGCTTTCGCTTGGGTGGTGGATTTTCCTCTTCTGGAATGGAATAATGACTTTAACCGTTGGCAGGCAACTCATCATCCGTTTACTTCTCCGATGGAAGCAGATATTCCGCTATTGGATACTGCTCCATCAAAGGCAGGCTCGCGCGCTTATGATATAGTGCTTAATGGGCATGAAGTTGGCGGAGGTTCTATTCGTATCCATCAAGCATGGCTGCAGCGTAAGATTTTCCAAGTGATGGGTTATAACGATGCCGAAATAGATGAGCGCTTTGGGCATTTGTTGGAAGCTTTTTCATATGGCGCACCTCCCCATGGTGGTATAGCTGTGGGGCTTGATCGTTTGGTTATGCTGCTTTCTGATGCAGGCAATATCCGCGATGTGATTCCTTTTCCCAAAAACCAAAATGCGGTGGATATGCTATTCAATGCTCCAGCTCCCGCGACTGCAGAGCAATTAAGAGATGTGCATATACAGTTGCGTGAAGAATAAATATCTGGAGTGAAGGACTAATATGAAATTACTAGAGCACAAAAATGAAAACCATCAGGAAATCTTCAAGATGGAGCTGGAGCAGGAAGAGCTTGAAGAAATGCTGGATGGCGCTTATCAGCATCTTGTGAAAGAAGTAGATATTGATGGCTTCCGCAAAGGTAAGGCGCCTCGTGATGTGTTGGAACGCCGTGTTGGCAAGGATGGCCTTTTTGACCATGCGATGAAAGAGTATTTGCCTGTGATGATTGACGAAATGATGGTTGAAAATAAAATAAGTGCTTATGTCAATCCAACGGTGAGTGTTATCAGCCGTGGTCCGGTTGTATTTGAAGCAATCGTGCCATTGCCTCCGGATATTACTTTAGGGGATTACAACTCAATCAAAATGAAGCCCAGCCCAGTGGAAATTTCTGGCAATGAGATAGAGGAAGTCTTAAAGCAGGCGCAGCGCCAGGAAGCGGACTTGGTTGTCACTAACGCTCCAGCAGAGATGGAAGATGTCTTGGTTATTGATGTCGATAGCGATGTCGAGGGTATGCCATATATCTCTGCTAAAGGAGATATGTTCCAACCAAAGCCAGGTTTGCGTTTTCCCGCACCTGGTTTTTCTGAGGAATTGTTAGGCATGAAGGCTGGTGATGAGAAAGAATTTACTCTTAAGTTACCTGATACTTTCAACACGGAGATGGCTGGTAAGGATGCGCATTTTCATGTCAAGGTTAATGATGTGCGCCGTGAGGTATTGCCTGAGCTAAATGATGATTTTGCTCGCAAGCTTGACCCTGATAGCGATGGCATTGAGGCTGTGCGCCAGAATGTACACGATAACCTTAAACTTCGCGCAGAGGCACAGGAAAACAAGATATTTGAGGATAAAGTTATAGATGCTTTGGTGGAAAAGAGCCAGATTGCTTTCCCCCCGGTGTTGCTTAAAAGTGAAGTCGAGCGCATGATACGAGAGTATGTTGATCGCGTGCGTAATTCTACTAACAGCGAAGAAGAATTCAACTCAATTATAAAATCAACCGAGATGGATAAATTACACGAAACATATCGTCCGCAGGCGGAGCTGCGTGTTAAGCGTAATTTGGTTGTATCAAAGGTTGTTGATATTGAAAAGGTTGAGGTGGACGAGGCTGATGTGGATATGCAAATAGCAGCTATAACCGCTGGACCAAGAGATCAAATTAAAAGTCAGACCGAGAGGACTGATTACCTTAACAAACCAGAAAACCGTGAAGCATTACGCTGGTGGTTGATTGCTGACAAGGCTAAACAACTGCTTGTGGATAAAGCCAAGGCTGATTAGAATAGTATCACAGGAGGTATTCGTTATGGATTTTCAGAATGTTGTTCCTATGGTTATTGAAAGCGGAGCACGCGGAGAACGGGCTTATGATATTTACTCATTGCTGCTCAAAGAGCGCATTGTTATATTGGGCACACCAATCAATGATCAGGTGGCTAATAGCATTGTAGCTCAGTTGCTTTTCCTTGATCGTGAAGATCCTGATAAGGACATTAATCTTTACATTAATTCTCCCGGCGGAGTGATTAATGCCGGATTAGCCATTTACGATACCATGCAGCTTATTCGCCCGCAGGTGTCTACTATATGTGTTGGGTTGGCTGCTAGTATGGCTACGGTTTTGCTGTGCTCCGGTGCTAAAGGCAAGCGTTTTGCTTTGCCTAATGCTACCATTCATATGCATCAGGCTATTGGCGGAGCGCAGGGACAGGCAACAGATATAGAGATTGCTGCTCGTGAGATTTTGCGCGTACAGGACATCATCCGCAATATTCTGGCGGAGAATACCGGACAGAGCATGGATAAAATCAGACACGATACAGATCGTGACTTTTATATGAATCCGGTACAGGCGCTGGAGTACGGTTTAATTGATGAGGTTCTGACGAAGCCTTCACCTAAGGACAAAAAATAGCCGGCTGAATGGGTGTTAGCGTTTACGCTTAAAAGGTTTTCTAATTTGGCGTAACAGACTGCGGAAGTAGATTGCTACGGACGGACGTTTTCCGTGTATCTTGGCATGTGAAATGCTTTGCAGAAATTCATCGCGGCTGTTGAAATTGGGAATGGTGATATAGGCGCGTCCTATATCTGCTATTGAATGTGCATCTGATCCAGCACCGAGCAATAGATTATGCTTAATGGCAAACTCTTTTGGCAATTTCAGATCTTGAAATTGAATTGTACGAGCGTTGAAAACCTCTATGATATCTATTTGGTTAGCAATGCGCTCTAAAGTGTGCGCTTTCATAGCAGAAGAGCGGTAGCGGTCGAATGGGTGAGGAATGCACACTACTCCTCCCTGTGAATGGATGCGTTGTATAGTTTCTTCAGGCGAGAGTCCATTTGGTATGCTCTCTTTGAGAAACAGCCCAATGATTTCGCCTTCACTGGATGCTACTTCTTCGCCGACGATTATCTTAAACGGTGTGTCTTTGGATGCCATAGCCAATGCCCCTTCGGCGGTGCCGTGATCGGTGATGGCAATAGCTCCAAACTCTAACTTTTGGCAGCGTTCTATTAGTTGTTCCAGTGTTATATCTGAATCACCGGAATAACGTGTGTGTATATGAAGGTCGACTTTAATCAAAGTAAGGTGTTCCTTTCAACTATTTGCTTGCCACAGAAAGCGTTCTTATTCTACCATTTTCTAGTACCACACTATCTTCAATACGCACTCCGCCCCATCCCGGTAAGTAGATGCCCGGCTCTATTGTAAAGGCCATGCCGTTTTGTAGTATATCCTGCGAGCTTGCACCAAGCCGCGGTGATTCATGTACTGCCAGCCCGATGCCATGCCCTAAACCATGTCCGAATTTATCTCCATAGCCGGCGGCTTTTATTACGGAACGTGCTATGCAGTCAGCTTCACTGCCGCTCATTCCGGCGTGAATATTTTCTTCTGCTGACAGTTGTGCTTGCAACACGGTGTTGTATATGTGGCGGAATTGTGCATCCTCTGCTCCTAGGCATATGGTACGTGTCAGGTCGCTAATGTAGCCGCCGCATTTGGCACCGATATCAATGATGACAGGCTCACTTTCTTTTATGATATAGTCGCATG
>WQTJ01000078.1 GCA_009786345.1 Dehalococcoidia bacterium
TACAGGTAATCTTGAAGGCATATGCCGGGTAACATTGCTTTGGGCTGCTATATGATTTTGTAGCAAAATCCTACAACAACTTGACACCGTCATAAAAAAACGAACTTTTGAAATATCTTAATTTTTCGGTTATATTACTTAATCACTATGGATTCAGGATGGTCGGTATGGATTTTATTTTTGCTCCTTGGCGAATCCAATATATCAAACAGGCAGCAGAACACGAAGATAAAGGTTGTATTCTGTGCGATTATCCCAAGCGTAATGATGATGAGCCTAGCTTGATATTATACCGTGGTGAGGCCAACTTTGTTATCATGAATCGCTATCCGTATAATGCCGGGCATATTATGGTTGCGCCTATTCGCCATTGCGGAACACTTGATGGATTGAGCGGGGATGAGCGTAATGAGCACTACAGTATTGTTGCGCGCTGTGTGGCTATTATGCGGGAAGTGTTCCGTTGTGATGGTTTTAATGTTGGCATGAATCTGGGGCGTGTGGCTGGAGCAGGGGTTGATCAGCATATCCATACACATGTCGTGCCGCGCTGGAACGGCGATACCAACTTTATGCCTATACTTGGCGATAGTAAAGTCATTAATGAAGCTATTGCCGATACGTATAAAATGCTTAAACCAAATTTCACAACACTTTAGGAAGGTTGAATTATGTCAGATTTAACATCGTTTGGGATTTCTGCTGGTACACTTATATTGATTTTGATCCCGATTGTATTATTAGAATTGGGATTGATGATTTGGGCCTTGGTGGATATTCTGCACCGCGAGAATGTGCGTGGCAATAATAAGATTGTTTGGATATTGGTCATAGTGCTTATTGATATCATTGGCCCCATCATTTACTTCTTAGCAGGACGCAACGAAGGGACTAAAGACAAGTACGAAGAATAGTCATAGAAACCCACTGTCTTAGCGAGGTGTATTATGCCAGCAATCAAATGTGTGGAGTTGACTAAGCGTTATGGGGCGCTGACAGCATTGGATGGGCTTACAATTGAAGTGCACGAACGTAGCATATTCGGGTTCTTGGGGCCTAATGGCTCGGGTAAGACCACGATGATTAAACTGCTGATGGGCATGAGCCGTCCAAGTGCAGGGCGCGCATGGGTGAATGAAAAAGAAGTCGTAGCAGATGCGCCTGATATGCGCGCACAAATTGGCTACTTACCGGATGTTCCAAATTTCTATAATTGGATGACAGGAAACGAGTTTTTACAGTTTATTGGGGAGTTGTGTCATCTTTCGTCATTTGACAGCGTGTCTCGCAGTTATGAGTTGCTGGAACTGACTGGCTTACAGAAAGCAGGCAAGAGAAAAATCGGCGGGTATTCCCGCGGCATGAAACAGCGTCTCGGGCTGGCGCAGGCACTGATGAACCACCCAAAGGTATTGTTTTTAGATGAGCCTTGTTCAGCGCTTGATCCTATGGGACGGCGTGACGTACTCAACATTATCTTGAAATTGAGAGAATTTACTACAGTGTTTATGTCTACTCATATTCTCTCTGATGTGGAACGTGTTTGTGACAGTTTAGCTATCATCAATAAGGGTAAACTTGTAACTACTTCTACTGTGGAAGCGCTACGTCAGCGGTTTGCCCTCTCCTCTTTTGACATTGAATTTGATAGTGATCCAGCAGAACTTACAATATTGCTAGAAAATCAACCTTGGGTGCAGAAAGTAACAAAGCTGGAAAGCAATAATACTTCCGTGTTGTGTGTACTGGCTGGCGATGTGCAATCGGCTAAGCGTGAACTGCCGCAACTGATTGCGGCTAGCGGCTTAAGTCTGGTGCGTTATGAGATGACTATGCCTAGCTTAGAAGATATTTTTGTACGGTTGGTAGCAGGTGAGGTGCGGACATGAAAGGTTTTGGTGTTTTGTTGCGCAAAGAAATCAAGGAGCAGTTTCGCACCAATAAGATAGTTATTATTGCAATAGTATTTCTATTTTTTGGTTTGTCATCGCCAGTAATGACCAAATATTTGCCTGAAATAATAAATTCGTTATCTGGAACTGGTGGTTTCACTATTGAAATGCCGGATCCTGTATCAAGCGATGCGCTATTGAGCTATGCTTCAAATATCTCACAGTTCGGAGTGTTGATGACTGTACTTCTTGCTATGGGTGCCATAGCTAAAGAAATAGAGAGCGGTACGGCAGCGTTACTGCTTTCTAAACCTGTGACGCGCCTGTCTTTTATCATAGCTAAATTAGCGGCGGAGGGATTAAATATACTGCTTGGTTTATTGATGGGCGGACTGGCATGTTGGGGTTATACGCTTATTCTTTTTGGAGAAGTAAGCGCACTTGGTTTTGTGTACCAAATGTTGCTACTGGCGCTGTTTTTGCTTTTCTGCTTATCTGTTACTTTGTTCTTTTCCAGCTTGATAAAAAATCAGATAGCAGCAGGCGGCTTGGCGATAGCTGTAATTATAATCATCTCTATATTATCAGCTTTGCCTAAAATAGTACATTTTCTGCCCGGTGGGCTGATTAGCTGGGGTAATAATTTGGTATCGGGCGTATCTGGCAGTGCGGAATGGGGATCACTGGCTGTATCACTTGCGCTGATTGTTCTTGGTATATATGGTGCTTGGTTTAATCTGAGACGTAAAGAATTATGATGATTTAGAAGACATTGCCTGCAATAGTATATGCCTGAAAATAATCGCTTAATAAGTTCTTGGAATTCTAGGAGTTTATTTGTTTTTAGATGCTACGATAGACTCTATATTTGTATGGAATAGTATGTTCTATGTTTTAACGTTATACTAATGGCAAATTGTACTATGTCTAACATCCATCGTATTTGGATATATCGTGGCTTGGTCGCACTGGGGCTGGTATTAGCATTTCTTTTAACGCTGGCTATTCCGCAGCACATGAAAGAAAACAACGACTGGTCTTTGCAGTATGCCGTTCAGAATTTTGCAGACGGACAGTTGACCATAGATAAAAACACCTTTGATTTGCAGAATGCTGAAGCGCATACCCATGATGCAAGCTTGGATCAGTATGTGCAGGTTGAGAGCAAGCGCTGGGCCTATACAGAAGCGCCGGGTTATGTTTTCTATTTGTTGCCATTTTACTATATGCATGTACTGGCATTAGGTAATTGGCTACTGGCGATTGGTATGGCTGTGGTAGTGTACTTGCTGTTGAAGCACCTTAAAGATGAGCGTGTAGCTTGTTTTGGGGCATTGCTGTGGCTTTTTTCTCCGGTTGCGCTAGCTATGTTGCAGCGTGCGTATTCCAGCACTTTTGCGTCGGCGGCTTTTTTAGGCATGGGAGGTGGACTGTATATTTACTATTGCCTTCGCCGCAGTGAGTTAAGCCGCTGGGCTGCTTGGGGATTATTGTCTTTATCTGGGTTAGGGCTGGGTTGGAGCATATTTGTCAATTATGCCAATATTTTGGTGGTGGCGGTATTCTTGCTGCATTTTACTTACCTCCAATTACGGTTGTATTTAAATGGGCAAAGAAAAATTGCAGCATGGTCTCCGTTGTGGTTTTGCTTTAGTTTGCTACTTCCACTGGTTGGTTTGCTGATCTATCAGGATGCTGTATTTGATTCGCTGTTTAGGTTTGGTTTTCAGTATGCTGAGTTGCCGGTCAGTTTTGGCTGGCAGTTTATTCAGGTTAATATCAAGCAAGTAGTTGTTGCTTGGTTGATTGGTTTTCCGTTACTGGTTCCCGGATTGGCTGCTTTGGTTTGGGCACTATGCCTTCGGTTTCATGGGAAGATGTTCAGTGATGACTTACTGTTGCTCTGCGCTGGTTGGGTGTTGGCTGTGTTTGGTGTGTATTTGACATATGAATGGACGGCTACTTCTAATATGGTTGGTATGCCTTTTATTATGCTGGCGTGTTATACCTTACCGGGGTTATTGCCATTAACTTTGTTGTCAGCACAATGGCTGAATCAGTTGTCGCGCCGTGCTTTATTATGGGTGGCTATTCCATTGTTAATTTGGGGTGTAGTGTTTTTTGCTCAATCGGCACTAGCTTATCCTGAAGTTCCTGTGAATCCACTAAACCCATGGAGGCGGAGTACCATCCAACTGCAGGATTCATTCCATGAGGGTTATTTCTCTGTTGCTAGTATTGCTGGCGGTGATGTAGATGTTTAACTTCAGTCGTTGGAAATGGACGCTTTTTCCGCTGGCTTTCTGCATTGTGCAACTAGTGATTTACATCGGTGTTTTCCAGCATGGAGGCTCGGATATAGGGTTGTATCATGATTATGCTTCTCGGATAGGGAATGGGCAGATACCATACAAAGATTTTTCAGTGGAATATCCGCCTATAGCACTCCTTTTATTCTATCTACCGTATTTGGTTTCTCATAATTTAGACGGAGGATACATTACAGCTTTTGCTGTAGAAATGATGCTTTTTGGTATGGCTGGGGTTTGGCTGATTTTTGGGTTAGCACGCCAATTACGTGTTTCATCATGGGTAGTGCTTGTATGCTATACACTGATTGTAATTGCTATTGGTGATATTGCTGTGCAGCGTTTTGATCTAGTTCCAGCAATAATTACGTTGGCGGCGTTGTATGCTTTCTGCCGTGGTAAGTATGAAGTGGCTTGGCTCGTGCTGTCAATAGGAGTGATGACCAAAGTCTACCCTGCAGTATTGGCGCCAGTATTTCTTATTTTCCAATGGCGACGTGGTGGTTGGCACCGCCTATGGCCTTCTTTAGCGGTTTTTTCTTTAACGCTGGCATTGATTGCTGTTCCCGCACTATGGCTGGGTAAGGGAGAATTTATACACTCTTTTACAGTACAAGGCATTCGCTCATTGCAGTTGGAGAGTTTATATGCCTCTCTGCTATTGCTGTTGAATTCGCTGGGGCTTGTAAGTGCTGTGCCGGCACAGGGGCCGATGTCTTTCGACGTATATTCACCTTGGGCGGAACCATTATCTAAAGGTGCTTTTATCATCGTAATAGCGGCTTTAGCCGCCGTATATTTATTGTTTATGCGCCGCACCAATCGTAATTTGGACATGGCAATTCATTCAATGCTGGATGCAGAAGAGACTGCTGATGTGCTCAATTATTCCATGGCTGCTGTTGCAGTGTTTATTATTACTAATAAGGTGTTTTCTCCGCAGTTTATTTTGTGGCTTTGTCCGTTAATACCTTTGTTCAGTGGGCGTTGGTATAAGGTTGGATGGGTAGCGTTTATATTAGTAACCTGCTTAACTTGGTACGTTTATCCCATGAATTATTTTGAGCTGGCGGATGGACAGCAAGTAGCTATGAATGCTCTTATATTGCGTAATATTCTGATGATACTGCTGGTTGTGTTGTTTGTTCTGAAGCCAGCGCACTTGCCTTCGGCTTCTGCTGATGTTCATGCATTGGCACATGCTGGAGCTGTTGACAAAGTCCAAAGTGGCGCGCGCTTACAAGGGCACAATATGCTATAATATGGTCAACTAATGAGTGTCTGTGAGGCAGCGCA
>WQTJ01000079.1 GCA_009786345.1 Dehalococcoidia bacterium
AGAGGCGGAGATGTTGTAGCTAAAGCTGATGCGAGTTTGAATACACTGGCTTTTTTTCATAACGGCAAATTTTATAAAGCAGAGAATGCCGGTAATGGTCAGCGTCAGAGAAAACATGGTAGAAATGGCACCGACTTGTTATTGCCAGTGCCTGTTGGCACTATGGTGCAAACGTACGATGAATATGGTGAACTTATACTGTTATCGGATTTAGCAACTGATCAACAGTGTGCTGTGATTGCGAGCGGGGGAAAAGGCGGATTGGGAAATTCGCACTTTGCATCCGCTGCTAACCAAACTCCACGGTTGGCTGAAAAAGGTGTTGAGGGAGAAGAAAAAGGTATTATACTGGAACTTCGTCTGCTGGCAGATGTTGGAATTATTGGTTATCCAAATGTTGGTAAATCATCTTTATTGAATGCGTCCACTGCTGCTAACCCTAAAATTGCCAATTATGCATTTACCACACTTGAGCCCATTTTAGGTGTGGTGCAAACTAAAAAACAACGTTTTGTTATCTGTGAAATTCCAGGTTTAATTGAAGGCGCGCATTTGGGCAAAGGTTTGGGACACGAATTTTTACGCCATGCTGTGCGAACGCGAGTGTTAGTGCATTTATTGGACGGGGCTTCTCTGTCGCCTGTTGATGATATGATTGCTGTCAACAATGAGATTTCTCTTTTTGATGCTTCAATGTCGCGTAAACCTCAGATAGTAGTTATTAACAAAATTGATAAACCAGAAGTGCAAGCGCGTAAAGCCGAGTTGCGTAAAATATTTAAAAATATTGGCATTAAGCCAAGTTTTGTTTCAGCTGAAACTGGCGATGGTGTTACTGAATTAATGGAAGAAGTATTAAATCTACTGCAACAGCATCCGCTGCCTGCAGCGCCAAAAGAAGAAATACCAGAGTTGCACCCGCGAGGTATGACGCCTGGTCTAAGTGTGGAGCAAAATGACGGCGTTTTTATTATTCATTCTTCAGGGCTTGAGCGCATGGTGGCTGGCAGTGACATCAGTAATCCTGAGGTGCGCCGCCAGATAGGCAGACGCATTAGCAGCCCGCGCTTGCGCCACGTGATAGAGCGTGCTGGTATCAAAGCCGGGGATAAGATCCGCATCGGAGATTTTGAGTGGATGTGGTAAAGCCGTGAATATCGCTGTGTTTGGCGGCACATTTGACCCGATTCACAATGGTCATCTAATGGTAGCCGATGTGGTAGCAAGCCGCTTATCAGCTCATGTTATTTTTGTGCCGGCAGGGCAGCCTTGGTTAAAAGCAGAGCGCCAGCTTGCATCTGCAGGCGACCGCTTGGAAATGGTACACCGAGCTATCAGTGGTGATAGCCGTTACAGCCTCTCTACTGTCGAAACAGAGCGTTCAGGCCCAAGCTATACCATAGACACCATCCGCCAGTTGAAACAGCGGCTTGGGCTTTGTGAAGAGTTGTACTTTGTGCTTGGTTGGGATGTCTTATTTGATTTGCCTTCTTGGCATGAACCTGAAGCTCTTATACAGATGTGCCGCTTAGTAGCAGTGCCTCGTATCGGCTGCAACGCACCAGACGCAGCTGATTTGGAGAAGTTGTTGGCAGGCCTTTCACAACGAGTAGTGTTGCTGGATAAGCCTGTAATCAATATCTCATCTTCTGTTATCAGAGAAAAGATAAAGCAAGGATTGTCATTGGAAAATCTACTGCCCCAAAAAGTAGAGGATTACATCAAAGAAAAAGGTCTCTACTTACATGATTAAGGCATAACAGCGTTCTGCGCGAATATGCTGGGATTGCCTGAAAAGGGAGTGTAGTAGCTAGCTAAGCTACTAGCTGTAGTTCTTTTAGGGCATTTTGGAGTGTCTGCGAGAAATTGACGTTAGCCGCCAGTTGCTTTCTCGTTTAACCAAGACGGAATAGTCAGCGTTTTCTTTACCACTTTACTTTCATGCCATCTGCGATAATCTTCAGTATCCACCGAAATGAGCGTTATAATATCCGCAGATTCTTTTTCAATACTATTCGCATCGCTCGGCACTGGTATTCGTTGCCCATCTTCTTCCATGTGATACAAAGCCCCGCATAAAAAATCTTCTGCATTTTCGATGCCATCCGATAATGCCTCCCCCATAGTCGCCCCTCTTTGTCGCGGTGGTTGTCTGGATCTACGCACTAGGCATAAAAATGAGGGGGGGGGCTTTACTCACTATGGGTCACTTTATTCAGTACTATTATTAATAAATATATATTTATATAAACATTATTAGGCATAAATATGTTAGATAAGTCTTAATTTCTTTGTCACGAAAGGGGAGGTATTACTTTATAAGAAATGCCGCGGCGGGGGTAGTAAATGCCACAAAAGCTGCTGTGTAATTTGTGCCTAATTTACACCAAGTGATTTTAGAGGGTTTTTTGGTGTAAATCATGGTGAAACATGGGGTAAAATAGCGCAATAATATGCAATGTTAGGATAACATAACTAGTGTCATTGTGCGTAATTAGGGCACATAATGCAATGTAGTGAAGCGTCAGAAACCACGGCTGGCTAAATATCGAGATTCTTCACTGAGGTGGCATGCGCTTGTATAAAGTTCTTGCGCGGTAACACCTCATCGCCCATCAACATGCTGAATATGTTATCGGCCTTAGCGGCATCCTCAACAGTAACTTGCAAAAGCGTGCGTGACAGAGGATTCATGGTGGTTTCCCACAACTGTTCAGCACTCATTTCACCCAGACCTTTGTAACGCTGGACATCGGTCTTTCGGTTACTGCCTTTCATTCTGGCTAATAGGTCATCTTTTTCTTGGTCGGAGTAGAGCCAATGCTCTTCTTTGCCTGCATGAATGCGGTACAAGGGCGGTTGGGCGATAAACAAGTGTCCTTGGTTGATAATTTCGGCCATGTGGCGAAAGAAAAAGGTTAAGAGCAAGGTGCGGATATGAGCTCCGTCTACATCTGCATCGGTCATCAGTACTACGCGATGATATCGTAGCTTACTAATATCAAGTTCAGTGTCGATGCTGGTTCCAAGAGCGGTGATGAGGGCACGTATTTCTTCGTGAGCCAGCATTTTATCAGGGGATGCCTTTTCAACATTGAGGATTTTACCGCGTAGCGGCAGAATAGCCTGAAAACGCCGGTTGCGGCCTTGTTTGGCAGACCCGCCGGCGGAGTCGCCTTCTACCAAATATAGTTCGCACAAAGTTGGATCTTTTTCTGAGCAGTCAGCCAGTTTTCCTGGCAGTGTGCCTGTATCTAAGGAGCCTTTGCGGATGACAAGATCACGCGCCTTGCGGGCGGCCTCACGTGCTTTGGATGCGGTTATACATTTGTCGAGTATTTTCTTGGCATCATCTGGATGTTCTTCCAGATAAAGCGCCAATTCATCACCGACGACACTTTCGACTATGCTCTTAATTTCGATGTTGCCCAGTTTTCCTTTGGTCTGGCCTTCAAACTGAGGCTCAGGCAATTTTACACTGATTACAGCTGTCAGCCCTTCGCGTACGTCATCGCCAACTAAGTTGGGATCATCGTCTTTTAGTATCTTAGCTCTGTGGGCGTAGTCGTTAAGTACGCGAGTCAGTGCGGAACGGAAACCTGTCAGGTGAGTGCCGCCGTCAATGGTATTTACGCAGTTAGCGAAGCTAGTGGAATTGTCAATATAGTTGCTGCTGTACTGAATGGCGACTTCCACGGCAACTTTGTCAACTTGTTTGTTTATGTAGATAGGATTTGGATGTACTACAGTTTTATTGCGGTTCATACGGCGCACAAAACCGGAAATGCCGCCTTCAAAATAAAAAGTCTGTTCTTTGCCATGGCGCTGATCGACTAATGAAATTTCCAACCCGCGATTTAGGTAAGCCATCTCGCGAATACGATCAACTAGAGTGTCAAAGTCATATTCGGCCTCAGAGAAAATTTCATTGTCTGCTAAGAAGCTGGAAATAGTTCCTGTATTTTCGGATTTACCTACTATTGTGACAGGGCCGGTAGGAACGCCTCGTTTGTATTCTTGTTTGTATAAATTTCCATCGCGCTTTACACTAACAGTCATCCATTCAGAGAGGGCATTTACTACGGAAGCACCCACTCCATGCAGACCGCCTGAAACTTGATATGCTTTGCCGCCGAATTTACCGCCGGCATGCAGTACGGTCATAACTGTCTGCAGGGCAGAAACTTTAGTAGTAGGATGAATATCAACAGGGATGCCGCGTCCGTTATCCTCAACTGTCACCACGTTGTCTGGTGATATGACAATACTGATATGTGTGCAGATGCCGGACATAGCTTCGTCAACTGAGTTATATGCTATTTCATATACTAGGTGATGAAGACCGCGCTGATCGGTGGAGCCGATATACATGCCGGGGCGCTTGCGAACTGCTTCCAGCCCCTCCATAACTTGGATGTCAGAAGCGGAATATTCGGCAGCTTCTTTGGTATTGTTAAGTATTTCGTTTGATTCTTCTTGTGTCATAGCCTATTCACCTTTGCCGTTGTGGGTTGTAATGGATGTCACTATAAGCTTAATAAATTACGTCCCGCCCAAGCCGGGTGGGGAGTGCTTTTTATATCTAGGTCATTTATATCATTATAACATATAGAAAACATAGCTGAAAACGCCGTAATCCTCCAAGCTAGAGAAATAAGCTTGGCACAAGGTTTTGGTAGTGGTTTTATTTCTTATTCAATTCATTCGCCAGTTTGAAATAGCTTATAATACTATCGCTAAAACGAAAAAAGAGGGGCGGCTTGCATGAGTGCTGTCTTGGTTGGTTTATGGATAAGTATCGTGATGCTTTAGGTTATCTTTACAGCTTTGTGGATTACGAAAACTCACAACAGGTACGTTCATCTGCGAACTATGACCTGCGGCGCATGGAAGAACTGCTTGTCCGCTTGGGCAATCCGCACCTTTGCGCTCCAAGTGTGCATATTGCCGGCACTAAAGGCAAGGGCAGCACCGCTGCCATGATTGCCTCGGTGCTTACTGCTTCTGGTTATAGAGTAGGCCTTTATACATCGCCGCATTTAATTGACATAAGAGAGCGCATGCGTTTAAATGGACGGCTTATTTCGCGTGTAGCGCTTGTTAGTTGTGTGGAACAGCTTAAACCAGAGGTGGAATTAATCAATGCTCGTGCTTCATATGGACGGCTGACTACCTTTGAGGTGCTTACAGCACTGGGCTTCTTATATTTTACTGAGCAGAAAGTGGATTTCCAAGTAGTTGAGGTTGGATTAGGAGGGAGGCTGGATGCAACAAATGTGATTCAGCCGGAAGTGTGTGCTATCACCACGCTGGGGCTAGATCATACGGAGATACTTGGTGATACGCTGGCTAGAATCGCTGCAGAGAAGGCAGGTATTATCAAGCAGGGAGTGCCGCTTGTAAGTGCACGGCAGGAGCCGGAAGCTGCGGACATCATTGAAGGTTTTTGTAAAAGGCAGGATGCCGTACTTATCCGTGCCGGGGTGGACATCGTGTGTACCAGTCAGTCTGTGCGCCGGG
>WQTJ01000080.1 GCA_009786345.1 Dehalococcoidia bacterium
TTGTGATTTTTGGTGTTCCAACCTTATTAAATCACTTCTGAGCTGCCTCTTGTTTTGTTTCCAAAAAGTCCTACATTAATTTTACACCGAGTTTTTTTATTGTTATAACCGAAAACTTTTGCAAAATACCACATCCTCTATTTCAGCTATGTATATGGCGTAAATATCAGTATGTTTGCCGCCATATCCTTTGGCAGATATAATTGACTGAAGGAGTAAGGAATACCTTGCATTATCCAGATCAATTGTTATACCAAGTGACCAAACCAGCACGCTATACAGGTGGTGAGTGGAACGCAGTACACAAGGACTGGGAGTGCACTCCGCTCAAATTTGTGCTCAGCTATCCGGATGTTTATGAAATTGGCATGTCCAACATGGCTATTGGCATATTATATGAACAGATAAACGCATACCCATACTGCTTAGCTGAACGCACATTCACTCCATGGCCTGACATGATACAAATGCTATGCGCCAACAAATTGCCCCTGCGCAGTTTGGAAAGCGGTCGCTCCGTTGCCGAATTTGATGTCATTGGCTTTTCTCTTGGATATGAATTCACATTTACCAATATTCTATGCATGCTTGATCTGGCAGGATTACCAGTTTGGAGCAAAGACCGCGATAGTTCTTATCCGTTGGTAATTGCCGGCGGCAACGCTGCCCATAATCCGGAACCTATAGCCGATTTTATTGATTTATTTGTCATTGGTGAAGTGGAAGATCTCTTGCCTGCGTTAATAGATATTCTGCGTCAGCACAAACAACCAAACGGACACTTTAATAAAATCCGCATACTCAGAGAAGCTGCCAAGCTCCCCGGTATCTATGTGCCATCACTTTACGACATTGTTTACACCGATAATTCTTACCAAGTACTCACTCCAATTATTCCGGAAGCCACACTTTCTATCCAGCGGCAGCTTGTATCCAAACTGCCTCCACCTCCAGTTAAACCAATAGTGCCATACATCGAGGCAGTACACGACCGAGGAGCAGTAGAAATCGCTCGCGGATGCTCACACGGCTGCCGTTTCTGCAATGCCGGAATGGTTTACCGCCCAGTGCGCGAACGATCACGCGAAGAAATACTACAGGCTATCGCCGCTATAATAGAAAACAGCGGACATGATGAAATATCACTGGTTTCTCTTTCAAGCGGCGACTACTCGCAAATTGATGATTTGGTATCTAATATCAATGACAAATACGGTGCGAAACTGGCACTCTCACTACCTAGCTTACATATTGATGCACACGCCATCAAGCTTGTGGACAGCCTGCCAGGCCGACGCAAAAGTGGGTTGACTTTCGCTCCTGAAGCAGGTTCTGCAAGGTTACAACGCGTCATCAATAAACATATACCAGAAGAAGAACTGCTGGCTACCGCTGCAATGGCCTTTGAACGCGGCTGGACGTCACTCAAGCTATACTTCATGCTTGGGCTACCTACGGAAAGTGACGAAGATGTAGAGAAAATTGTCGAACTGATACATAAAGTCAAAGCTCAAGGAAGCAAAGCAACAAAGCGTGTGCCTCAAATCCGCCTCACACTATCAACGTTCGTGCCAAAACCACACACACCATTCCAGTGGGTGGCACAAGAAAGGGCAGAAACCATCTCACGCCGCCATGAATTGCTGAAGCGTGGTTTAGCCAAACGCAACGTGAAGTTCTCATGGCAGGACACCCGAGTAAGTCTGATGGAAGCCGTCATTTCGCGCGGTGACAGAAAAATCGGCAAAGTGATTTACCGCGCCTGGCGCATGGGAGCAATCTTTGATGGCTGGAGCGAACACTTCAACTTTGAATTGTGGCAAAAAGCTATGCATGAGGAAGGCATTGACCCCTATTGGTATGCTTGCCGCGAGCGCCCGCTAGATGAGATTATGCCCTGGGCACATATAGACACCAGAGTATCATCAGAGTTTCTAAAAAGCGAATACCGTAATGCTATGGGCGCTATTCTCACCCCAGACTGCCGCACTTCCGGTTGTAACACTTGCGGTCTGGAAGGTCAATGGTGCTAAAATAGAGAAGTAAGGATATATCCATTTTGAAATTTTTCTGGCAGAGAAACAAAGGCGTATTGAGTACACCACATGGAGTGCCGCAAGGCACTTTCCGTTGTGATATTTGCGGCTTTGTACAGCCGGATGTTGCTCTATGCGGCACTGCTGCAGACACACAAGAAATTCCTCATAAAGTCTACACTTTATGCAGCAGTTGTGCGCTGTGGCTAGGTCTTGGCACCTCACATTTCCCTCATGGTACCACTTTTACCCTTTCTGCTCGTCAGCATGATAAGATTAAAACATTACAAGACGAAATCGAAAAATGCGGCGGTTTTGAGCGCACTATGATGCAAATAACAGCGCCTACCGATATTAACAACGAAAGCTGTCGCAATAGTGCTGATTTACATAAAAACTTTGAGCAGACACATGTATTTCTAGATGACATACCTATGCTAAAAAGTCTCATCAAGTTCCGTTTTTCCATGCTCTCCTCTGATTTTATGGAACTTTCAATAAGATTAACAAGAGGGGAACCAGTCACACACAAAGAAATAAATAATGCCAATCAATAACAGTCAGTATGCAGAAAGGGCAACGTGAACGTTGCCCTTTCTGCATACTGTTTAAATGATTTAAATCTAAGCGTTTATCCTGCCTTTGTTGTTTCACTGCCCGTGGCAGGCTCTTCTTCTTTTGTTTCAATACAAGTTAGCCCTACCAGCGCATCACCTTCATCCAGTTTCATCAGTTTAACGCCTTGTGTGGCACGTCCCTGAGTAGTTATGCCTTTGCGCGGGTCGTTTTCTTTCACAGGCGTTCTAGTAATAATACCATTGGCAGACACAAGCATGACTTCACTGTACTCATCCACCGAAGTTGCCGCCACTACCTTGCCTGTTTTTTCAGTAGTATTGAAGGTTATGACACCGCTACCAGCACGATGTTGCGATGGATACTCAGATAAGGAAGTAATTTTTCCGAAGCCTCCAGCCGTTACCACTAACAGATAGCCATCAGGATTCACGACCCCCAAACTCACAACCTGATCATCACCAATCAGCTTAAAGCCATCCACACCGCCAGAAGCCCGCAAGCTGTCGCGTAACTCATTTATCGGGAAGCGTATTGACTGCCCATTGCGTGATACCATGATAACCTCATTGTCATCCGTTCCCAAAGCTGCCGCAACTAAACTATCGTTCTTATCCAAATCCATAGCCAGAAGCCCTGATGAGCGCACCGAACTGAAAGCTTCAATCGATACTTTCTTAGCTTCACCCATAGTAGTAGCCATCACCAAGAATGTACCAGTGTCGAAACTGCGCACTGGTACCACCGCCGTCACCCTCTCCAACGGGTTAATTGGGAAAAGATTTACAACAGCTGTCCCCTTTGAAATGCGCGATATATCAAGAGGCACCTCATGGCACTTAATACTGAATACGCGCCCCTTATTGGTGAAAAAGAGAATGGCATCATGCGTATCAGCTGCCAGTAAGAAGCGTACAGCATCTTCTTCGCGTGTAGACATACCAATAATGCCCCGTCCGCCGCGATGCTGTAAAACATAAGCATGAGCCGGTACGCGCTTCACAAAACCGCGCTCGGAAAGAGTAACCACCATGTCCTGATGAGCGATGAGGTCCTCTTCCGAGAACCCTTGCGATTCCTCATGTGTGATATCAGTAGCACGAGGATTGCCAAACTTTGCGCCAAGCGCTCTGGTTTCTTCTTTCACTACTGTATAGATACGCTGCGGATTAGCTAATAGATCCTCTAAATCAGCAATAGTCTTTTTAACTTGGGCAAGCTCTTCTAAAATTTGATTGCGCTCTAAATTAGCCAGGCGGCGCAATTGCATATCCAAAATGGCCTGTGACTGCAATTTAGACAGATTGAAGCGTTCCATAAGAGCCATACGCGCAGCATCGGCATTAGCTGCCTGCCGAATAGTCTTTATAACTTCATCCAAGAAATCCAGTGCTATTTTAAGACCTTCAAGAATATGGGCGCGATCTTTGGCAATACGCAATTCATATTGCGAACGGCGAGTTATGACATCACGGCGAAAATCAATAAACAGCTGCAAAGCTTCTTTGAGAGAAATTACGCGCGGCTGCCCTTCTACCAATGCTAGCATGTTTACAAAGAAAGCACCTTGCATTTGAGTTTGTTTATAGAGGTTATTCAGCACCTGACGCGGTTGTGTTTCGCGCTTGAGTTCCATAACAATGCGCATACCTTGTCGGTCACTTTCATCGCGCAGATCGCTGATGCCTGTGATTTTCTTTGCCTTGATCAGTTCTGCTATGCGCTCAACCAGCGCCGCTTTGTTTACCTGATATGGTAACTCAGTCACAACAATCTGCTGATGCTGAGTACCTGGGGTATCCTCGACAAAAGCTTTAGCTTGCACCAAAACACGGCCATGCCCTGTAGCATATGCGGAATGAATGCCTTCTATGCCCAGTACTGTGCCGCCTGTGGGGAAATCCGGCCCTTTGATGAATTTCATCAAATCATCCACCGTGGCATCAGGATGCTCAATCAGATAGTTAATAGCGCCGCACACTTCATTCAAATTATGCGGCGGGATGTTAGTGGCCATACCGACAGCAATACCAGACGAGCCATTTACCAGAAGGTTAGGGAAGCGTGTCGGTAGTACCGACGGCTCTTTAAGGCTGTCATCAAAGTTAGGGACAAAATTAACCGTTTCCTTGTCAATATCAAGGAGCATATGCTCAGCGATTTCAGCCAAGCGGCACTCCGTGTAACGCATAGCAGCCGGAGGATCATTATCAACTGAACCAAAGTTGCCTTGACCATCCACTAAGGTATGGCGCATAGAGAAGGGCTGTGCCATACGCACCATAGCATCATAAACGGAGGAGTCTCCGTGCGGATGGTATTTACCCAACACATCGCCCACAACACGGGCGCTTTTCTTATAAGAACTGTTATGCGTCAAACCAAGTTCACGCATGCCGTATAAAATACGGCGGTGCACCGGCTTGAGTCCATCGCGCACATCCGGCAGTGCGCGTGAAACGATGACACTCATGGCGTAGTCCAAATAGGATCCACGCATCTGTTCTTCAATTTTTACCTGTTTAATATTACCAACAACCATAGTTACCTATCCCCTTTACTGTTGGGTCTCTTCTTCTTCGCCTTCGTCTATGATTTCAGGCTCCACTTCATCCTCTTCCGAAAGCGGATTGTAGCTCGGCTCTTCGGAAATGGCTTCATCATATTCAGTAAAACGCCGTGCCAACTTGTCTCCGTCAAACTGCCGTGCGCTGCCCAACCCTTTGGACGGGAAAGAAATCTGCCCTACTTGGTTGGGATGTTGATATATTTCACGTATGATTATCGACAGAGACTCGTCCGACAAACTAGTGACAGAAGCACTGTACTCATTACCACCAGTCATCAACCTAGCTAAGCGCTGTCCATGGCGAGCTTCTACTATTCCCAAAAACTCACCTGCTTCGCTGTTTACGTGCAGGTTTCCATCAACCACTGTTAGT